>NZ_JBHXBG010000054.1:0-31344 GCF_042726755.1 Promicromonospora sp. NPDC060271
GTGCCGGGACATCCCGGCACCACGCGGACAGGCGCTCTACTTCGGCGGGGTGGTTTCGCGGGCGAGCAGGCTCTCCTTGATCGGCAGGCCGTAGCGGAAGCCGCCCAGGGTGCCGTCCGTGCGCAGGATGCGGTGGCACGGCACGAACAGCGCCGCCGCGTTCATGGCGCACGCCCCGGCGGCCGCACGCACCGCCGCAGGACGCCCGGCCCGCACGGCGTACTCGCTGTACGTCAGGCGTTCGCCCGCCTTCACCTCGCGCAGCACGTCCCACGCGTGCGACCGGAACGGGCCGCTCGCCTGCCGCACCGGTACGCGGCCGGGCGCCCCGTGGTCGCCGTCGTAGTAGGCGCGGACGGCGTCCGCCGCCTCGGCGAGCACACCGTCCGGCGACGACGGCCGCGTGAGCTGCCCCGGACCCGTGCTCAGCCGCAAGGTGGGGTGGACGAGGGCGAGCAGCGAGTCGAGGTCGTCGGTCCATCCGCCGGCGAGGACCGCCTCCTGAGCTGGACCGCCCGCGGGGCCGGTCGTGTCGGTCGCCGCCCCGACGAGGATGCTGAACGGGCCGTCGGGGGTGGTGAGAGTTGTCGCGTGCATGGTTTTCCTTCCGATGGAAACGAGTTGTCAGACGCGCAGGTCACCCGGGTGACCCAGGTGTCTGACACGTCAGGCGGAGCGCCAGAGGTGCATCGCGGCGTACGAGCGCCAGGGCGCCCACGCCGCGCCGCGTAGGGCGAGCTCCTTGAACTGGTGGGGCCGGGGTGCCTCCGCGGCGACCAGGCCGAGGTTGCGCGCCCCGGCGAGCAGGGCGACGTCGCCGTCCATGAGGACGTCCGGGTCGCCGAGCACCCGCAGGGCCACGTACCCGGCGGTCCAGGGGCCGATACCGGGGCGGGCGACCAGGCGCCTGCGCAGGTCCTCGGGGTCGTCGCCGACGCTGAGGGCGAGCGTGCCGTCCGCGAGGTCGCGGCCGGCACCGACCACCGTCGCCAGGGTCCGGGCCGGCAGGCGGAGGTGCGCGGGGGCGCCGTCCGCCACCTGGGCGGGGCCGGGGAAGAGCCGGGTGAGGCCCTCGAACGCGGAGGTGTACGGCGTGCCGACACCTCGCGCGAGGCGGGACAGATGAGTGCGGGCCGCGGCCACGCTGATCTGCTGGCCCACTATGGCGCGGACCAGCAGCTCGGCCGGGTCGAGGGTCCCTGGTACCCGGATGCCCGGCACCGCGGCGACTGACGGCGCGAGCACCGGGTCGGCGGCGAGCGCCGAGTCGACGGCGACCGGGTCGGCGTCGAGGTCCAGCAGGCGGCGCACGCGCGCGACGGCGACCGGTGCGTCGGCCAGGTCGGCGAGCTCGAGGTCCAGGTCGACCCGGCCGCTGCCCGGGCGAGGTACGCGCACCTCGAACGCGCCGGGGCCGTGCGGCAGCGCGAAGGTCCTGGCGTACCGCAGGGCGCCGACGTCCGACGTCTCCACGCCCTCGATCGAGCGGACGGCGAGGAACTCCAGCACCCCGCGCGCGTCGAACGGTTCCCGGACGGGCAGGGTGAGCGAGATCCGGACGGGCTCGTCGCCGGTCTCCTGGGCCGGGTCCGCGAGGTCGGCACTCTGCACCGAGGTCGGCACAGGCCTGGACCGACCTCGGTGCGAGCTGCCGACCTCAGCACTACCCGGGCGGGCACGACCACCGGTGGCCGCCGCGCCACGCCCCGAACGCCGCGCACGCGCGCGCACCTCGGACGGCGTCGCACCGAAGACCTCGGCGACCGTGTCGTTGAACTGCCGGATCGAGCCGAAGCCGGCGGCGAAGGCGACGTCGGCGAGCCGCAGGGACGTACCGACCAGGAGCGCACGCGCCGTCTGCGCGCGCTGGGCCCGGGCGAGCGCCAGCGGCCCAGCCCCCAGCTCACCGACCAGGAGACGGTGGAGCTGCCGCTCGGAATACCCCAGTCGCGTCGCCAGTCCCGAGACCCCCTCGCGGTCCACCACGCCGTCGGCCACGAGGCGCATGGCGCGACCCGTGAGGTCCCTGCGCAGGTCCCAGGCGGGTGTGCCGGGGGCGGCCTCCGGGAGGCAGCGCTTGCAGGCGCGGAACCCGGCCTCGTGCGCGGCGGCCGACGTCAGGTAGAACGCGACGTTCTCCGCCTTCGGCGTACGTGCCGGACACGACGGCCGGCAGTAGATGCCCGTGGTGCGGACCGCCGTGTAGAACTGCCCGTCGAAGCGGGAGTCCCGCGCGGCGATCGCGCGGTAACGCTCGGTGAACGCTGGATCGCGGAGCTCGACGTCGGTCATGGCCACCATCCTGCGCCGCCCGGAGACCTCCCGGCTAGCGGGTTTCGGACACCACGGTGCCGACGTCGGCGGCGAGCGGACGTCGCGCTGGTCGACTCGACCCTTTGGACAGATGCTGTGGATAGATGGCGCGCTCGCGGACAACTCCGACAGGATGTCCGGCATGCCTCCGACCTGGGCCGGCGACGTCGTCGCCCGCCTCACCGACACCACGCGGTGTCCCGCCTGCGGGGAACGCCTCGCGTCCGTGGTCTGTGCTGCCTGCGGGCTGGACGTCTCGGGCAGGCAGGCGCAGGAGGTGTGGCGGCTGTCCGTCGCCGCGGCCGACAGCCTCCGGGACCGGGAGGCGGTGCTCGACGCGATGCGGCGGGCACAGCGCGTCGCGACGGCCGGCGAGGTCGGCTCTGGCGCGCGGGTCGCGGACGGCGCGGCACGTCAGGCGCACGTCGCCGGCATCGTTCCCGCGCCGGCTCCGGCGGCGCCGACCGTGCCGTCAGCGTCCGTGCCGCCGACGCCCCCCGCGCCGGCGCCCGCCCAGCCGCTGCCCGCCCAGCCGCCGCCAGTACGGTCCGCGCCGCCGGTGCGCCGGGCGGACGTGGCGCCCCCGGCGGCGGCCGGCGCGCGGCAGCCTGCCGCGACGCCCGGGGACGCCGGGCGGGCCGCGGCTTCTGCGCCGCGTCCGTCCGGTCCGGGCATCTCGCTGCAGCCGATCCTCGCCGGAGCTGGCGCCGCGCTGCTCGCGGTCTCCGCGGTCGTCTTCGTGTTCTTCACGTTCGGCGACAACCTGCTGCTGCGGGCGGTCGTCACGGGGATCGTCACGGCCACCGCCGTCACGGTCGGCGCCCTGCTGCGCCGGGCCGGGCTGCGTACGACCAGTGAGGCGGTCGCGGCGCTCGCGGTGGTGCTCGCGTGGGTGGACGTCGAGCTGGGCATGCAGGCGGGCCTGCTGGGGCAGGTCGATCCGGCGCTTGCCCGGGCCACGGTGCTCGCGGTGCTGGCCCCCGGTTTCGTCGCGCTCGGCGCATGGCTGCGGGTGCGTTCGTGGGTCTCGGCGGGACTGGTGTCGGCTCCTGTGGTTCCGGTGCTGGTCGCCGCAGGCCTGCCGGTCACCCCGTGGTCGATGTGGTGGTGGGCGCTCGGGCTGCTGCTGGTCGGCGTCGTCGCGTGGGCGGCGATGCGCGTGGCGCCGCCGGCCGGCGAGCGGTGCGGCTCCCGGCTGGCCGCCGAGACCTGGGTGCTGCGGGTCGTCCGGGCCGCCGGTCCGCCGCTCGCCCTGCTGGCCGCGCTCGGGGCCGAGGCGGTGACGCCGGATGCCGTGACGGGGACGACGGCGATCCTGTGGTCCGGCGTCGTGCTGTGCTCCGTGGTGCTCGGGGCCTGGCTGCGGGTGCGCTCGTGGGCATCCGCGGGTCTGGTGTCGGCGCCGCTGATCCCGGTGCTGGTCCTGCTCGTCTTCCCCGGCCCGGCGGCGTCCGCGTGGTGGTGGGTGCTCGCGTTCGTCCTCGTCGCGGTGCTCGCCTGGGCGGCGATGCGGCAGGTCCCGAGGTTCGGACGGCGGCTCGGCGGTGCCGTGACGTTCCAGCTCGAGGAGGGAGTGCTGCGCGTCCTCCGAGGTGCCGGTCCACCGCTCGCCCTGCTCGCCGCGCGGGGCGCCGAGGCGTTGCCGCCGCTGACGGGGCCGGGCTCGACGGCCGTCCTGTGGTCCGCCGTGGTCGTCCTCTCCGCGGTGCTCGGGTACTGGCTGCGCGTCCGTGCCTGGACGACTACCGCACTGGTCACCGCACCGCTGGTGCCGGTGCTCGTCGCACTCGGCCTGCCCGCCTCCGTGTGGTCGACGTGGTGGTGGGTGCTCGCCCTGGTGCTGGCCGGGCTCGTCGGCTGGGCGGCCGGCCGCGCGCTGCCGAGGCTCACGGAGCGCCACCGTGCGTCCTTCGCCATCGAGGCGACGACGCTCCGGGTGATGCGCGCGGCGGCCTTCCCGCTCGCGCTGGCGGCGTCCTTCGCCGTGGAGGCCCTGCCGTCCCTGACGAGGGTCGGCGCGACCACGGTGCTGTGGTTCGGCGTGGTGCTGCTCGCGGCCGTGCTGGGCTACCGGCTCCGCGTCCGGTCCTGGCTGTCGACGGCGGTCCTCGCCGGGCCGGTGGTGCCCGTGCTCGTGGCGTTGAGCCTGCCCGGCGATGCGGAGCCGGCGTGGTCGGTCTGGTGGTGGGTGCTCGCCCTGGTGCTGGTCGCCGTGGTGGCGTGGACGGCGCTGCGCCTGCTTCCGGCGCTCGCCCGGCGCCTCGACTTCTCAGGCGGGCCGCGGTTCGCCGTGGAGGCGCGGGTCCTGCGGGTGGTGCGCGCCGCCGGGCTGCCCGCCGCTCTCGCCGCCTCCCTCCTTGCGGTGCTCACAGTGCCCGTGCCGCCGCTGACCAGGCTGGGAACCACCGCGGTCCTGTGGTCCGCCGTTGTCCTCACGGGGGCGGTGCTCGGCCATGTCCTCCGGGTCCGGGCCTGGGCGTCCGTCGGAGTCCTCGCGGCGCCGGTCATCCCGCTGCTGCTGCTCGGCGCGGTCGACCCGGCCGACGGCTCGTGGCTGCCCGCCGTGGCCTTCCTCGCCGCGACCCTCACCACGCTCCTCGGGCGGGCCGCCCGCCGCGTCTCCGGGCCGCGCATCGGGTCCGGGCTCCGGGCCGAGACCGCTGTGCTCGATGCCGTCGCGCTCGTGACGGTGCCGCTCGCCGTCCTCCTGTCGTTCTTCGTCGACCAGCCGGAGGCGCTGCCGGGTCTCGGCGGCACCGCGCTGCTCGTCGCCTTGACGGCGGTGACCGCCGCGATCATGCGGCGGGTCACCCACCACCGGCACTGGACGGTTCTCGGCGGCGTGCTCGCGGTCGCGGCGGGTGGCCTGCTGGGCGGGGTCGGCCAGTGGTCGGGAGCCGGCTGGGTACCGTTCGGGGCGGCCGGCGTGTGGGCGGCGCTCGCGCTCCTGACCGCGCCGCGACTGCTGAGGGCTGCCGGTCTCGGCTCCGTCCGGGGGGCGCTGGCCGCGGGCACCCGGGACGACCTGCTGCTGAGCGGCTGGATCGTCACGGCGGCCGCCGCGACTCCGGCCGTCGGGCTGGTCCTGGTCCGTGTGACGGACGCGTGGGTAGCGGCCTGGTCGGTACGGGACGCCGGCTGGTCGCTACCAGCCGGCGCGCTGGTGCCCCCGGCCTCGGCCGACCCGATCGTCGGGGACGTCCAGACCCTTGTGAGCCTGAACCTTCCGGTGGCGCACCTGGGGACCGTCGCGTTCGCCGTCGTCACCCTGCTGGCCGCCAGGCTCGCGTGGCGGGGGCGGCGGCTCGAGGCGGTGGTCGCTCCCGTGGCCGTTCTGCTGGCCGCGTTCGGCCTCGCGCTCGACCCCCGGCTCGCCGTCGCCGTCTCGCTCGCCGCCGTGGCGGTGCTTGCGTTCATGCTGGTCGCGGGGACGGCCGACCGGTCGGCGGCCTGGCGCACGCTGCGCCCGGCGGCCGTCGTCGTGCAGGGGGCGGTCCGGGCGCTCGTCCGCGCGTCGGGGCGGCTGCGGTCGATCGGCGGTACCGCCGTCACCGGCGCCGACCTGCGTCTCGCCCGGGCCACCGCACTCACCGGCGCCTTCGTCGCGACCGGCGTGCTGCTCGCCTTCTCCTGGGCGTCCCGCCCGACGGCGGCCGCCGGCGCGCTCGTCGTCTGCGCACTGCTGCTCTGCCTGCGCGCCACGCTGCGGCCGACGACGCACCCATGGCTGGTCGGTGCGGGGTACGCGTACCCGCTCGCCGTGCTGGGCGTTGTGCTGAGCTGGCTCGAGCTGTCCACCGTCGCGGCGATCTGCACGGTCTCGGCGGTCGCCTCGGTGGTGACCATCGCGGTGACGCTCGGCGGACGCACCTCGCGCGCCGAGTGGTACGTGGTCCTCGGCGTCACCGCCGGGCCGTTCGCGGCGGGTGTCGTCACGGTGGTGCTCGAACGCACCTGGTGGTCGGCGGGCGCCGCGGCGGCGATGCTGGCGCTCGAGCTCGTGCTGCTGCTCACCGCCCGCGCGGGTCTGGCGCACGTCGTCCGGGCCGGAGCCGCCTTCCTGCTGCTCCCCACGGCGTCCGTCATGGTCACGAGCGTGGGGGCCATGATCCTCGAGGTCTCCGGCTCCCCGTACGTCCTGCCGGCCGTCGCACTGTTCGTGTCGGCGGTAGCGGGCGGGGCGGCTCGCATCGCGGAACGGATAGCCACCCGGGTGCCCGACGGCGGGCCGCTGCTCGCGGCCGCGGTACGCCGGAGCCTGGAGCGGTCGGTACTCCTCACGGGCGCCATCACCGTCTTCCTCGCGTATGCGCGACCCGCTGCAGGGCCGGACGTCGCGGTCGCCGTGCTGCTGCTGCTCATGGCGGGCGCCGTGCTCGTGGCCCGTGAGCCCGGGCGGCGGCGCGTCTGGCCGCTGGCCGGTGCGCTGGGGCTCGCCGCGCTCTGGACGGCGCTGGGTGGCGGCGAGGTCCGGCTGGTCGAGGCCTACACTCTCCCGCCGGCGCTGGCCGCCGTTGCGGTCGGCGCCTTCGCTGCCTGGCGCACCGGACGTTCCGAGCCTGACGCCGAGGGCGGGGCCACCACGGCCGGGGCTGACACCACTACCGGTTCGAGCACCACTGCCGGGGACGGCACCGTGTCGGTCACTGCCGCGACGCACGCCTGGCGGCTCGCCGCCGTCGGCGCGGGGCTCGCCGTGGTGCCGAGCCTCGTGGTGCACCTGACCCGTACCGAGCCCGCCGACTGGCGGCCGTTCGCCCTGGTGGGCGGCGCGGCGCTCGCCCTGGCGACGGCATGGGCCCTCGACCTGCGGCCCGTACGCGAGCGGCTCGCCTTCCTGCGCGACTCGTGGACGGGGCCGGTGCGGCGCGGGCTGGTGGCCGTCGGCGCCCTGGCCGCGCTGAGCGGAGTGGTCGAGTCGCTCCACGTCGCGGGCGAGCCGGTGTACTGGATCGGGTCCGCCGGGGGTCCCGTGTCCGGACTGCCCCCGCTGACCTGGTACGACGGCTCCCCGTTCGGCACGCCGGTCGGGGCAGGCTGGGTGTTCGCCGCAGGCCTCGGGTGGGCGCTCCTCGCGGGTGCGCTCCTGGTCGCGGCGGCCGTCCTCGCTCGCCGGTCGGCGCACGGCCGGACGGCGTCGTGGCTCGACCGCTGGGGCATGGCGCCGGGCCTGGTGCTCGCAACGCTCGGCGCGGTGGTGAACACCCGCCCGGTCTGGGGATCGATCGTGTCGCTGCTGGTGGTGGAGCTCGGGCTGCTCGTGGTGCTCGTGCTGGTCACGCGGCGGGCGGGCCGGCCGGGAGTCGGCGCACCACCGTGGCTGGTCTGGCTGTGTGCCGCGGCCGTCGCGATCGCCGCCTGGGCGCCGCGCGAGCTGCGCGTCGAGGCGTTCTCGGTGATGCTGGGCGCCGGCCTGATCTGGTCGGGCGCGACGGCGCTGCGTCGCTGGGTGGCGGCGGGCGAACCGAGGGACGTGTCTGTCAGCCTCATGACCTGGCCGCTCGGACACGGCGGTTCCTGGCGCACCATCGGCCTCGGCATCGCGGCCCTCGTCGGCCCGTCCGTGCTGTCCACCGCCACCGACCCGCTGACGGTCCGGGCGTCCTGGGTGGTGCTGGCGGCCCTGGCGTCGGTCCTCGTCGGGTCGCGGCTACGCCTGTCGGCACCGTTCTGGCTCGGCGTGTGGACGCTGGCCGTCGAGGTGGTCATCGTGTTCGCGAAGCTTGGCGTCGGCGTCTCGCCGCTGCCGTGGATCCTCACGCTCGTCCCCGCCGCCGTCGTGCTGCTCATCATCGCGACGCTCGACGAGCGCAGGACGGCGGCCTCCGGAGGTACCGCGGCCTATCTGCGCGACCTGCGCTGAGCCGGACCGGTGCTCACCGGGCGATCCGACACCGCGACGGGCCGAGCCGTGGTCGCGGCATCGGCTCTGGGAGGGCGCCAGTGGCCAGCCGGACCGGACGACTGGCTAGCGGGGACCGGACGGCGCCGCTGGGGCGAGCGCCGTCAGGCGTGCCTCCAGGCCGTCCCGGACACTCGGCCATTCGTCGGACAGGATCGAGAAGTACAGGGTGTCGCCCTCTGACCCGTCGGGCGCGACGCGGTGCGCTCGCAGCCGGCCCTCCTCCCGGGCGCCGAGCTTCAGGATCGCGGCCCGTGACCGGTCGTTCCGCGCGTCGCAGCGCAGGGCGACGCGCCGCAGCCCCAGCTCGTCGAAGGCATGCCGCAGCAGCATCAGCTTGCACGCCGGGTTCGTCACCCCGGCCCACCAGTCCCGGCCGTAGAACGTTGCGCCGATCTCGACCCGCCGCTGCCCGGTGCTGAGCTCGTAGAACCGCGTGGAGCCGCGCACCTCGCCGTCGGGTCCGAGCACGGCGAAGGCGAGATGGTCCTGCGCCGCGAGGGCGGCGTCCACGTACGCCTCCATCGCCGGGACGGTGTCCGGGAGGGCGCTGGTCATGCCCGCCCAGAGCTGCGCGTCGACGAGGCCCGACAGGGCCGGAGCGTGGTCGCGGGACAGCGGTTCGAGACGGACGCCGTGGGCGGTGAGGTGGAGATCGTGCAGCATGTGGTCATCCCACCACGAGCTCAGACCGTCGCGTCGAGCCAGTCCAGGACGGTGGTCAGGTACTTGTCGCGGGCCGGTTTCGGGGACAGGGCCAGGTCGTGGGCGCCGCCCTCGATGACGGCCACCTCGACCGTGCCGCCCAGCTTCGGCGCGCGGGCGTGCATGTGTGCGACGTCGAGGATCGCGTCGGTGCTGAGCATGACGGCGGCCTCCCCGGCGTCGGGCCCGGTCTTGTCGCTGGTGCACAGAAGGGTGGGGCACCGCACTGCGAGCCCGCGCCCGAGCCTGCGGTGCTCGCGCCGGATCGCGGCGAGCCACCCTGCCCGGACCGGGAATCCTTCGTTCGGCTTCCATCGCAGGTCGTACACCCACTCGCCGCCGGTGGCGTGGTGCAGGGCGCGGCCGTAGTCCCCACCGAGCGTGGACACCACGGTGCGTGGTGCGATCCGGCCGAGCGCGTACACCACCTGGGTGACCACAGTCCGGTCCGACCACTTGCCCTTCAGGTCGAACCACGGGCTGTTCAGCACCATGGCCGTCACCCGGTCCGGCCGCACGTTCGCGTACAACGAGGTGATGAGCCCGCCGGTCGAGTGCCCCATGAGCACCAGCCCGGTGTGGCCGTCCTCGGCGATCGCGTCGGCCGCGGCGTCGAGATCCTGCTCGTAGAGCCGCAGGCTGTTGACCATGTTGGGATCGCCGCCCGCAGCGGTCCACGCGTCGATGGAGCGGCCGTGCCCGCGCAGGTCGATCGCGTAGAACGGGTAGCCGCGCCCCGCGACCGCCTCGGCGAGGTGGCGCTGGAAGAAGTAGTCGGTGAACCCGTGCACGTAGAGCACGGGCGGTCGCCCGACGCCGGGCCCGTCCTGCGGCGCATGGCGGACCAGGGTCGCCTCGGCACCGCCCGGGAGCCGTAGCGTGCGGGCCGCGAAGCCCTCGCCCAGCACGTCCTCTGTCCAGTCGTTCCCGCTGTCGTCCATGTCGCTCCTGTGCGTCATGCCTGCCTGGCCGGCTCAGCCGTGTGGTCTGCCGTGTGTGCTGCCGTCGGCTGACGATATAGGTAACTGAGCGACTAGCGGGGGGTGACGGCGAGCCTCCGTTCCCGGCGCAGCGCGGGGAGGAAGCAGACCGCACCCAGGGTGCTGAACACGCCGCCGATCACCATGGCGGCCTGGATGGACAGGACACCCGAAGCCCAGCCGAGCGCGGGCGCGCCAAGGGAGAAGGCAGCGAACGACACCATCGACGCCATCGAGAGCACCGTGGAACGGTTCCGGGCCTCGGCCTCGCGGTGCAGCAGCGCCTGGTAGGCGGGCCCGTTCGCCCCGTGCAGCCCGTAGGTCACGAGGTAGGCGGCGACCAGGCCCACCGGACCGAGCGCAAGCCCCATCCAGACCGCCCCCAGCCCGTTGAGGACCCGCGCGATGATCGCCGTCCGCGCTACCCCGATGCGGGGTGTGGCGAGCCCGCTGAGCGCTGCCCCGCCGGCGAACACCGCCCATCCGGCCGCCGCGGCGGGGCCCGCCACCGCGGCACCGGCGGCCGTCCCGCCGAGCAGCTCGGCCAGGCGGATGGGCTGGAACGTCTCGTACACCACCATCCCGACGCTCCAGAACACCTCGACGAGCAGCAGCCAGCGCAGCACCCGGTTGTCGCGCGCGAGCCGCAGGCCGTCGCGGATCACGCCGGGCGCCTGGCGTGCGGACGCCAGCACCCGGCCGGCGACCCCAGCGGGACGGCCGCCCGACGGCGTGACGGTGCGGGGCACCTCCCGGACCAGGATCGTGACGGCGACCAGGTGAACCGCCGAGAGCACCGCGTACACCGCATAGGGGAAGGTGAGCGCCGACCAGGCTTCGAACGGGTGCCACCAGACGAGCAGGCCCGAGAGGAGGGCGCCTGCGGCGATCGAGGCACCCAGCACGGTGCTGTGTGCGGCCAGCGGCCGGTCGACGTCGGCCCCCGGCTCGGTGGCGTGCACCGTGTCGACGAACCAGGCCTCCAGCGGGCCGGAGTCGAGCGCCCGGAAGACGCCGGTGGCCATCGCGGCCAGCGCGAACGCCCAGAACGTCTCCGCGGTGAGGAACAGGACGGCTGACACCACCTGCAGCACCGCCGCCGCGACGAGCATCGGCCGGCGGCCGAGGGAGTCGGCGAGGCCGCTGGTCGGCAGCTCCAGCACGAACACCGTGAACCCGGTGAGGGACAGCGCCGTGAGCGCCTCGGGCACCGAGAGGCCGCGTTCGATGGGCAGCAGGGTGGTCACCGTGACGATCAGCCCGACGGGGAACCACCGGGTCAGGGTCAGCAGCAGGAACACCTGCCGGGCCCGGGTCGGCGTCAGCGGCGTCATGACGGCTCCGTCTCGTCGTCCTCGGTGGCATCCTGCGTGCCGTCGGGAAGCTCGTCCGGCTCCAGGGGGTAGGCCGCCTGCCAGAAGGTCACCCGGCGTGCGCCGGGGGCGGGTTCGGTGTCGCGGTACCGATCGAGGACCTCGTGCAGCTCGCGACGCAACTTCTGGAGCTGTTCCGGGTTCACCGTGACCCACGTGTCCCCCATACCCGCCGCGTCCTGCCACTCGTCCGGCCACGCCTCCGCGACGTCGAGCCAGTGGCCGAAGTCGGTGGTGAACAGACGCAGGTAGTCCCGTTCCAGCCAGCCGAGCGCGGTGGCGGCGTCCTCGTCCTGGGCGAGTTCCGTGCGCTCCCAGCTGTGGGAGCTCGTGGCGGCTCGCCAGAGGCGCTGCTTGCCCGCGCCCTCGCCCGTGTCCGCGACCAGGCCGACGGACTCGAGCTTGCGCAGGTGATAGCTGGTGGCGCCGGAGTTGGTGCTCAGCGCCGTCGCGAGCGTGGTAGCCGTCGCCGGGCCGCCGCGCCGCAGGGTGCCGAGCAGGCGCGAGCGGAGCGGGTGGGCGAGCACCTTGACGGCCTCGGGGGTGAGGCGGAAGTCGTCCTGAGAGGCGGGCATGCGTGCACAATACCCATGCACAAACTCTGTGCACAAGACTCGTGCACAATAATTGTGCAAGATCTCGTCCGAGGTGTCAGAGGCTCAGGTCACCGGGGTGACCTGAGCCTCTGACAAGTGACCGGGCGGTCAGAACAGCATGACCGCGGCCGTGACCACGCCGGCGAGGACCACCAGGACGCGGAACACCGTCGGCGGCATCTTGCGGCCGATACGGGCGCCGACATAGCCGCCCACCACGGAGCCGGCGGCGAGCAGGCCGATCGCGAGCCAGTCGACGTCGGCGACGAACACGAAGATGAGGGTCGCCACGACGTTCGCGGCGAGCAGCGACACGGTCCGCAGCGCGTTCACGACGTGCACCGGCAGGTCGGTGCCGAGCCCCAGCACCGCGGCCATCATGACTCCGGCTCCCGCCCCGAAGTAGCCGCCGTACGCGCCCGTCAGCACCGAGAAGACGACGGTCGCCGGGGACATGTGGTGGCGCAGCCGGGTCGGCTCGTCACGGGTGCGGCGCAGCCACCTGCTGATCCACGGCTGCGCGCCGACCAGCAGGCAGGAGATCAGGATCAGCCAGGGCACCACGGCCTCGAAGACGCCCGGCGGGAGCGCGAGCAGCAGGACGGCCCCGCCCACCGAGCCGACCGCGCACGTCACGAGGACGGCCAGGGTGACGGCGGGATGTGCGCGCAGCTCCTGGCGGTAGCCGAACGAGCCGCTCACCCCCGCGGCCACCAGGCCTGCCGTGTTCGACGCGTTCGCGACGACGGGCGGCAGCCCGACGGCGAGCAGCACCGGGAAGCTCAGCAGCGAGGCGACGCCGACCGTCGAGGAGAGGATGCCCGCGCCGAGCCCGGCGCCGAGGACCGCGAGCTGTTCCCAGCCGGTCATCGGCCCTCGCCCTGGCCGGCGTCCCGGCCCTGGTCACGGAGGAGGGCCACGTCGCTCACCATCTCGACGTGCGCGTGCATGGCGGCCGCCGCGGCCTCCGGGTCCTGGCCCCGGATGGCGTCGGCGATGGCCCGGTGCCCGCTCAGGGAGTTGCGCGGCCGGCCCGGCTGGGAGAGGGACTCGATCCGGCTCTCCCGGATCAGGCTGGCGATCTCCCGCATGGTCTGGGCCAGGAGGTCGGAGTGCGCGGCGGCGGTCACCGCCGCGTGGAAGTGCTCGTCGGCCTCGACGCCGCGGTCGCCGCGCGTGATGGCGTCCTCCATCATGTCCAGCGCCGCGTCGATCGCCACGAGGTCGTCCTCGGTGCGGCGCTGCGCGGCCAGTGCGGCGATCTTGGTCTCCAGCGCGTCCCGGATGTCGATGATCTCGGGCATCCGGTCGGCGTGCGCGCGGATGGCCTCGACGATGCGGCTCTCGGTGTGCTTGCCCGTCAGCACCGTCCCGTCCCCGTGCCGCACCACGACGACGCCGACCACCTCCATCGCGACCAGCGCCTGGCTGAGGGTCGCGCGGCTGACGCCGAGACGCGCCGCGAGCTCCCGCTCGGGCGGCAGCCGGTCCCCGGCCTGCAGGCCGTTCTGTCGGATCCAGGCGGTGATCTGCTCCGCGACCTGCTCGTAGAGGCGGGTGCGGGCCAGCGGTGTCGGCAGTTCGGCGGAGGCCTTGGGGGTCACCAGCCGAGAGTACTTGACAGAAGAGGCATTGGCCTATTGGCTAGGCCACTGATCCATCGCGCCTCGTCGGTCAAAGGTGACCGCCGCGATGGGAAGAGGAGTTGTCATGGGTCCTGAGTGGATCGCGATCATCGCGCTCGTCGCGTTGTTCGTCGCCGGGACGGTGCTGCCGATCAACATGGGGGCGCTGGCCTACGTCGCGGCCTGGTTCGTCGGCGTCTTCGCGCTGAACCTGGACGAGAAGGAGGTGCTGGGCGGCATCAGCGCCGACCTCGTGCTCACCCTGATCGGCGTCACCTATCTGTTCTCCATCGCCAAGAACAACGGCACCGTCGACCTCATCGTCGCCAAGGCCGTCCAGGCGGTCGGGGGTCGGGTGGCACTGATCCCGTGGGTCATGTTCGCCGTGACCGCCCTGCTCACCGCCATGGGCGCGGCCAGCCCGGCGGCCTGCGCCATCATCGGCCCGGTGGCCCTCGGCTTCGCCCGCCGCTACAGGATCAACCCGCTGATGATGGGCATGTTCGTGGTCCACGGCGCCCAGGGCGGTGGGTTCTCGCCGATCAGCATCTACGGCACCATCACCAACTCGGTGATGACCGACGTCGGCTACGAGGGCACCGAGATCGCCGTCTTCATCGCGTCGCTCGCCATCAACACGGCGATGGCGGTGATCCTGTTCCTCGCCCTCGGCGGTCGCCAGCTCGTGCGCGAGCGGGTCGACCCCGCAGAGGCCGCCGGCCACATCGCCGACGACCTGCACACGGGCGGGAAGTCCGTGACGGTCAGCGGCCAGGGCGCCGGCGTCTCGACCACGACCCAGGCGCTCGGCGTGCGCCGCGACCACGTGCTGACCCTCGTCGCCTTCGCCGCGGTCGCCACCACCGCCCTCGCGTTCGACCAGAACATCGGCTTCGTCTCGATCACGGCCGCCGTGGTCCTCGCGATGCTGTCCCCGCAGCAGCACAAGGACGCCGTCAAGCAGATCGCGTGGCCCACCGTGCTGCTGGTGGCGGGCGTGAGCACCTACGCGACGATCCTCAACGAGGCCGGGTCGCCCGAGTACATCGGCACGTGGGCCGCGGGCCTGGGCATCGCCGCGGTCGGTGCGCTCGTCCTCTGCTACGTGGGCGGCATCGTCTCGGCCTTCGCGTCGTCGACGGCGCTCCTGCCGGTCATCATCCCGATCGCCGTGCCCCTCATCGCCGCCGGCGGCGTGAGCCCGTGGGCCATGGCGGCGGCCCTCGCGGTGTCCTCGACCATCGTCGACGTGAGCCCCTTCTCCACGAACGGAGCCCTGATGCTCGCCAACCGTCCGGACACGATCTCCGAGCAGGCGTACTACAAGCAGATCCTCGGCTACGCCGTCATCGTCACCCTCGCGGGGCCGCTGCTCGTCTGGGCCATCCTCGTGCTGCCGGGCTGGTGAGCACCATGACCGGACCGCTGGACGACGTCGTCGTCGTTGACCTCTCCCGGGCGCTGGCCGGGCCGCACGCCACGATGATGCTCGGCGACCTGGGCGCGCGCGTCGTCAAGGTGGAGGTACCCGAGCGGGGCGACGACACACGCGGCTGGGGCCCGCCGTTCGTGGGCGAGGAGGGCGCGCGCGAGTCGACGTACTTCCTGTCCGCGAACCGCAACAAGGAGTCGATAGCGCTCGACCTCAAGGCCGACGACGGCCGGGCCACCCTCCTCGCGCTCGTCGACCGGGCTGACGTGCTCGTGGAGAACTTCCGGCCGGGCGTGCTGGACCGGCTCGGGATCGGCGTCGATACGCTGCTCGAGCGCAACCCACGCCTGGTGGTGCTCTCGATCACCGGGTTCGGGCACGACGGCCCTGAGGGCGGCCGCGCGGGCTACGACCAGATCGCCCAGGGCGAGGCCGGGCTGATGTCCCTGACCGGGTCCGGCCCGGACGACCCGCAGCGCGTCGGCGTGCCGATCGGCGACCTGCTCGCCGGGATCTACGGCGCGTACGGCGTGCTCGCGGCGCTGCACGAGCGGCACACCACCGGCGTCGGACAGGTGGTCCGGACGTCCCTGCTCGCAGCGGTCACCGGCGTGCACGCGTTCCAGGGCACGCGGTGGACCGTCGCCGGGGAGGTGGGGCACGCGCAGGGCAACCACCACCCTTCCATAGCGCCGTACGGCCTGTTCCGCTGCCGTGACGGCGCTGTCCAGATCGCGGTCGGGTCCGAGGTGCTGTGGCAGAAGTTCTGCCTGGCCTTCGGGCTCGACGCCGCAGCGGAGGGCATGCGGACCAATCCCGAGCGGGTCGCCCGCCGCGACGAGGTGATCGAGCTCGTCGAGACGGCGTTCGCCGACCTGGACACGGACTCGCTGCTGACGAGACTCGCCGACGCGGGCGTCCCGGCGGGCCGGGTGCGTACCCTCGACGAGGTGTACGCATGGGAACAGACGGCGAGCCAGGGCCTGCTCGTCGACGTGGAGCACACGAGCCTCGGCACGGTGACGCTGCCCGGCCCGCCGCTGCGGTTCTTCGACCCCGACGGCGCCGAGGTGACCCGGCGCGACCACCAGGCGCCGCCCGTGCTCGACGAGCACGCCGCGGGGATCCGCGCCTGGCTCGACGCGCCCCCGCCTGGGTCCGAGGCGGGCCGGTGACCCGCCGCTGGACGGCACGCGAGCTGCTCGACCTGGTCCTCGACCCGGGCAGCTTCGAGTCCTGGGACGAGCCGGTCGACACGTCGGGGCACGCTGCCGAGTACCGCGCCGTCCTGGCGGCGGCCGCGGAGAAGGCGGGCACCGACGAGTCGGTGCTCACCGGCCGTGGCCGGGTCCGGGGTCGGCCGGTGGTCGTGGTGGTCAACGAGTTCCGGTTCCTCGGCGGCTCCATCGGCCGGGCCGCGGCCCAGCGGATCACCGCCGCGATCCGACGCGCGACGGCGGAACGGCTGCCTCTGCTGGCGACGACGGCGTCGGGCGGCACCCGGATGCAGGAGGGCACCCCCGCGTTCCTTAAGATGGTCGAGATCTCGCGCGCCGTCATGGACCACCGCGACGCCGGCCTGCCCTACCTCGTGTACCTGCGGCATCCCACGACCGGCGGCGTCTACGCCTCGTGGGGCTCGCTCGCACACCTCACCGTCGCCGAGCCCGGTGCGCTCATCGGGTTCCTCGGGCCGCGCGTGGTCGAGGCCCTGACGGGCGAGGCCCTGCCCGACGGCGTCCAGTCCGCCGAGAACCTCGCCGCCAAGGGCGTGCTCGACGGCGTCGTGGCACCCGAGAACCTGCCGGCGCTCGTCGAGCGGGCGCTCGCGGTGCTGGTGGACCCGCCGTCGGCGTCGTCCCTCCCGCGCCGGTCCGGGGAACCCGCGGCGGACGCCTCCGCGTGGGACTCCGTGCTCCTGACCCGTGCCGAGGGCCGCGTGGGGGTGCGGGACCTGCTGCGCTACGGCGCCTCGGGGACCGTGCGGCTCTCCGGCACCGAGGAGGGCGAGCGCGACGAGTCGATGCTGGTGGCGCTGACGCGGCTCGATGGCCGGCCGTGCCTCGTCGTCGGGCAGGACCGGACCCGGCAGACCGAGAACGCACCGATGGGTCCCGCCGCGCTGCGGGTGGCGCGGCGCGCGATGGGGCTGGCCGAGGAACTGCGGCTGCCGCTGGTCGCGGTGATCGACACCCCGGGGGCCGAGCTCTCGCAGGCCGCCGAGGAGGGCGCGCTCGCCGGCGAGATCGCGCGCTGCATGGCGGCGCTCACCCGGATGACGGTGCCGACGCTGTCGGTGATCCTCGGCCAGGGCTGCGGCGGCGGGGCGCTCGCGCTGCTGCCTGCCCAGGTCGTGATCGCCGCGGAGCACGCCTGGCTGTCGCCGCTGCCGCCCGAGGGCGCGAGCGTCATCGTGCACGGGGACACCGCGCATGCGACGCAGATGGCGGAGGCCCAGCACGTCCGGGCCGTCGACCTGCTCGCCGAGGGCGCGGTGCAGCGTGTGGTCCCGGAGCACGACGGGGACACGTCGCGGGACGTCGCGGTAGCGGTCGCGGCGGAGTGTGCGGCGGTGCTGCGGGAGCTCGCCGCGCCTCCTGCGGGCGTTCGCTCCTTCGAGGTCTAAGCTTCTCCGCTCTGAACCGTTTCAGGACGAAGCAACCTAGACCTCGAAGGAGTGGCGCGTGGCCTAGTGCCGCTGCTTCTCCAGGGCCTTGCGGATCTGCTGGACCAGGGCGAAGACGAGGAGCAGGGCGAACGTGATCGACGCGACGTCGTCGGGCATGACCACCGACAGGCTCGCGCCGCCGAACGAGAAGCCCGACGCCACGAGGCCGATGAGCGCGGCCATCTTCAGGTGGACCAGCCGGTTGCGGGCGTTGACCCACGTGCCGGAGACAGCGGTCGGGATCATCGCTACCAACGACGTGCCCTTGGCCAGCGCGGGTGCGAAGTCGAACAGCGCGGACAGTCCGGGGACCGCGAGCTGGCCACCGCCGATACCGAGCAGGCCGGACGCGACGCCCATGACGAGGCCGAGCCCGATCATCCCCGCACCGTCCAGCACGCTGGGCAGCCCTTCTGCGGTGTCGACGGACGGCGGCTCCCCGAACGCGTCCATCACGGACCGCACGATCCCCACGACCAGCACCCCGACGAAGAGCCAGCGCAGCAGGGTCTCCGGGACGCGGGCGAGCAGCCGCGCCCCGACGACGGCGCCGATCACGGCGCCCACGACGAGCAGCCCGGCGGCGATCAGGTCGACGGCGTCGTGGGTCAGGTACGGGATGGACCCGACGATCGCCGCCGGAAGGATCGCCGCGAGCGAGTACGCGCTGGCCCGGCGCTGCGTGAGGCCGCCGAGCGACGTCAGCAGCGGAACCATGACGATGCCGCCGCCCAGCCCGAACAGCCCGGAGAAGGTGCCGCCGACGACCCCGACGAGGACGGCACGGGGAGGGGTCAGGGACTCGTCAGTCTGCTCGCTCACCCCGTGATGATCTCAGGTGGGCCGCGATGGTCCGCGCGCAGTCCATCGACCCGGTGTGCGTGGTGTCGACCTCCAGGTCGTACTTGACCCCCTCGTGGACGACTTCGGCCTGCTTCGCGGCCATGCCCGCGACACGGTCGCCGCGGGCGGCCTCGCGTGCCTCCGCGGCAGCCGCGTCGCAGCGCACGCCGACCCACAGGGTCGGGACGTCGCCGAGGGCGTCGAGCCAGCGCCGCTGGGACGCGGCGCCCCCGAGGAACACGTCGTCGACCACGACGTGCGCGCCGGCGCGAGCCATGGCGACCAGGCCGGCGATCCAGGCGTCCTGCAGTGCCATGAACTCCTGCCCGACGTCGACGCCGCCGTCGTCCGCGAAGCCGATCCCGTCGCCGCCGCTGGTCAGGCGGGCGGGCATCGCGTCGACGAGGGTGTCGACGCTGAGCGACAGCCACGCCTCGGGAAGTACGGCCTGCAGACTGCGCGCGATCGAGGACTTGCCGGAGCTCGAACCGCCGTTGAGGACGATCACCTGGGTGTTCACACCGCAACGGTACGAGTGTGGGTGGCGCACGCTACAGTGAATTCCAGGGTTGAGCGGAGTAGACTCAACTTTGAACGCGGCCTTGCCGCGCAGACTTCAGCACCATCCTGGGAGGCCTCATGGACACCAAGTTCACGACCATGTCGCAGCAGGCGATCGGCGACGCGATCCAGTCGGCGTCGGCGGCCGGCAACCCGCAGCTCGAGCCGGTCCACCTGCTGGCGTCGCTGCTCCAGCAGGAGCGCGGCGTGGCCGTCGGCCTGCTCGATGCGGTCGGGGCCAGTGCGCAGACGATCGGCCAGCGTGTGCGCGCGGCTCTGGTCGCGCTGCCCCAGGCCAGCGGTGCGAGCACGGCCCAGCCGAGCGCGAGCCGGGCCATGGCGACGGTCCTCGAACTGGCATCCAAGGAGGCACAGGGCCTGGGTGACGAGTACGTCTCCACCGAGCATCTGCTCATCGCCGTCGCGGCGGGGCAGTCGCCGGCGGCACAGATCCTGTCCGACGCCGGAGCCACTGCCGACGCCCTGCGCGCCGCGCTGCCCGCCGTCCGTGGGGCCGGCCGGGTCACGAGCCCCAACCCGGAGGGCACCTACAAGGCCCTGGAGCAGTACGGCACCGACCTGACGCAGCAGGCGCGCGACGGCAAGCTGGACCCGGTGATCGGCCGCGACTCGGAGATCCGTCGCGTGATCCAGGTGCTCAGCCGCCGCACCAAGAACAACCCCGTGCTGATCGGCGAGCCGGGCGTCGGCAAGACCGCCGTCGTCGAGGGGCTGGCCCAGCGGATCGTGGCCGGCGACGTGCCCGAGTCCCTCAAGGGCAAGCGCCTCGTGGCGCTCGACCTGGCCTCGATGGTGGCCGGGGCGAAGTACCGCGGTGAGTTCGAGGAGCGCCTCAAGGCGGTCCTTGCGGAGATCACGGCGTCGGACGGCGAGGTGGTCACGTTCATCGACGAGCTGCACACGGTGGTCGGCGCGGGTGCCGGGGGCGAGGGCGCGATGGACGCGGGCAACATGCTCAAGCCCATGCTGGCCCGCGGCGAGCTGCGGATGGTGGGTGCCACGACGCTCGACGAGTACCGCGAGCACATCGAGAAGGACCCGGCCCTCGAGCGCCGGTTCCAGCAGGTCTTCGTGGGCGAGCCCTCCGTCGAGGACACCGTGGCGATCCTGCGCGGGCTCAAGGAGCGTTACGAGGCGCACCACAAGGTGACGATCGCGGACTCCGCGCTCGTGGCCGCCGCATCGCTCTCCGACCGCTACATCTCCGGGCGGCAGCTTCCCGACAAGGCGATCGACCTGGTCGACGAGGCCGCGTCGCGGTTGCGCATGGAGCTCGACTCCTCCCCGGTGGAGATCGACGAGCTGCAGCGCGCGGTCACGCGCCTCGAGATGGAGGAGGTGGTGCTGTCCGAGTCCGAGGACGCGGCCTCCAAGGAGCGCCTGCAGCGTCTCCGCGCCGACCTGGCGGACCGTCGTGAGGCTCTCGCGGCGCTCACCGCGCGCTGGGAGTCCGAGAAGGCGGGCCACAACCGCGTCGGTGACCTGCGTGCCCGCCTCGACGAGCTGCGCACCGACGCCGAACGCAAGCTCCGCGAGGGCGACCTGGAGGGCGCCGCACGCATCCAGTACGGCGAGATCCCGGTGGTCGAGAGGGAGCTCGTCGCAGCCGAGGAGGAAGAGGCGACGAGCCAGGTCTCGGCGGGCGCGCCCGGCGACCCGTCCCTCGTCGCTCCCGTCGAGGCCCCGATGATCGCCGACAAGGTGGGCGCCGACGAGATCGCCGAGGTGGTCGCGGCGTGGACCGGCATCCCCGCCGGGCGGCTGCTGCAGGGCGAGTCCGAGAAGCTCCTGCACATGGAGGACGTCATCGGGCAGCGCCTCATCGGCCAGAAGGCCGCTGTGGCCGCGGTGTCCGACGCGGTGCGACGGACCAGGGCGGGGGTCTCCGACCCCGACCGGCCCACCGGTTCCTTCCTGTTCCTCGGCCCAACGGGTGTCGGCAAGACCGAGCTCGCCAAGGCGTTGGCCGACTTCCTGTTCGACGACGAGCGCGCGATGGTGCGCATCGACATGTCCGAGTACGGCGAGAAGCACTCCGTGGCCCGGCTCGTCGGTGCGCCTCCGGGGTACGTCGGGTACGAGGAGGGCGGCCAGCTCACCGAGGCCGTCCGGCGGCGGCCCTACTCCGTGGTGCTGCTGGACGAGGTGGAGAAGGCCCATCCCGAGGTCTTCGACATCCTGCTCCAGGTGCTGGACGACGGCCGGCTCACCGACGGCCAGGGCCGCACCGTGGACTTCCGCAACACGATCCTGGTGCTGACCTCGAACCTCGGCTCGCAGTTCCTCGTGGAACCGATGCTGTCGGACGAGGAGCGGCGCGAGTCCGTGATGACCGCCGTACGTGCCTCGTTCAAGCCTGAGTTCCTCAACCGCCTGGACGACGTGGTGGTCTTCGACGCGCTGACGTTGGCCGAGCTCGGCAGCATCGTGGAGCTGCAGGTGGGGGCCTTCGCGAAGCGGCTGGAGGACCGCCGGATCACGCTCGACGTCACGGAGGCGGCGCGTGAGTGGCTCGCGCTGGAGGGGTTCGACCCGGCGTACGGTGCCCGGCCGTTGCGCCGCCTCGTGCAGCGTGAGATCGGCGACCGGTTGGCACGGCTGCTGCTCGCGGGCGAGGTGTCCGACGGCGACACGGTGGTCGTGGACCGCGCTGACGGCGAGGGCCTGGCTCTGGACCGCCGAGTGCTGACCGCCTGACGAGGACCGAGCGCGCCCGGGTACGTCGATCTGTGTACCTCGGACTACGACTATTTGTCGATGTGCGTGCAGGGCGCGCCTGCCATCCTGGAACCAGGGGGAGCGGCCGCGCGATCTGCACGGGCGGGTAGTCGGTGAGTGGTGCCTGAGCCGCACCGTGTGTTGGTGTTGTGAAGGTGGACGCCTGTTTGCCCAGAACTTGAGCGCTCGGACGTCTCTCTTTGCGCGGGGTGAAAGACATGCGCGGGTCGCCACACATAGTCCCGCACGGTCAGGGCGCGCGGGGGCGAGTCGACGGGGGCCACGGGAGAAGGCAGACGGTCAGGGAGGCCTGGTGCTGCGGTTCCACTTCACTTCGGATGATCTTGCCCGGGTACGGATCGCCCCGGGCCCGGACCCCATGTGGGAGGTGCTGCTCAGCGCACACGTCGTGAACCAGCCTTCGGGCACCGCGCTGTTCGGACGCTGGCGGCAGCGGGCGCTCTCCGGCTTGCCGCCGGCAGCTCGCATGCTCTTACGGCTGGCCCCGCCGCGCGGCTACTCGCCGGACTTCCTCACGCCGGTGACCGGCTCCGACAGCTTCGAGACCGGGCTGGACGCGATCCTGTCCACCCCACGGGCCCGGCTTCGCAAGGACATCGAGTTATTGGCGGGCGAGCACAGGCCACACCTCTGGATGCGTGATCTCGCCGCGGGTTCCGCACCCGCCATGCGCGGGCTCGGCGTCGCGGTGCGTTCCTACTACGAGCACGCGGTAGGGCCGTACTGGAGCGGCATCCGGGCCGCCGTGGACGTCGACCGCGCGGCGCGCACCCGTGCCTGGGTGGAGGGCGGGACCGAGAACGCGCTGCGGACGTTGCACCCGTCGGTGCGTTGGGAGCATCCGGTCCTCTCGGTGTCGACGGCTGCCGAACGGGACATCCATCTGGCCGGTCGTGGCCTGTTGATCATCCCGTCGTACTTCTGCGTCCGGGCCCCGATCACGCTCGCGGACGTCGACCTGCCGCCGGTGCTGCTCTACCCGATCGTGCACGAGCCCGCCAAGCTGGACCGCGGTTTCGAGGTGCGGTCCGACGGCGGCGGACAGCAGCTCACCGCGCTTCTGGGCCGGACCCGAGCGGCGGTGCTGCGAGTGCTCGGCACCGGAGCGACGACCAGCGAGATCGCGAACCGTCTGGCGATCTCCCCGGCGTCGGCGTCGGAGCATGCGACGGTGCTGCGCAACGCCGGCCTGATCGCCAGCGGGCGCGAGCGCAACACCGTGATCCACGCGCTGACCCCGCTGGGCCAGACCCTGCTCGACGGCTGTGCCGGACAGGGTCCAGTGGCGGCGACGCAGCCTGCTACTGCAGGAGATCCTGTGTGATCGGCTCGGCAGTGGTGGCGAGGCACAGGCCGACCCGGTCGCCGTCGCTCCACGACTCCTCGCTGGGACCCCAGACCACGTAGCTCACGGAGTTCACGAGCTGGCTGGTGCGCGCGATGGGACCGAGCTGCTTGGTGCCGCACACGAGGGCGACGCGCTTGTCCACCTCGTCACGGCCCGGCCAGACGGCGGCGTCCGCGAAGTCGGTGCGGCCGACGACCTGGGCGGTGTGCGAGGCGTCGCAGGGAACGGCGAGCACCTCGGAGACCTCGCCGTCCTCGGGGAGGGTCTCCACGCACGAACCGAGCACCAGCTGCAGCGGATGCACCTCGCGCGGCTCCGCGATCATCGCCTCGATCGGCTCCCACTGCTGCCGGCTGACCATGTTCACGACGAGGACGACCACCGTCACCAGGGCGACGACTGCGACGGCGGCCCCACCGATCATCGCGAACCGGCGTCGCTTCGCGGCTTCGTCAGCCGCGGTCGGCGGACGCCAGCCGGCATAGGAGGCCTCGGGCGCATAGCCGTGCACCGCGGGGAACGGGTGCGCGGAACCGCCGCGCGGGGACGGGAACGGCGACGGCGGCTGCTGCGGACCGGCACCCTGGTCCGGGTGCGGGGTGCCCGAGTGGTGCTGCGGCGGGGCCGCGGGCGTCGGGAACGGGCTCGGCGGCGTGACGGCCGGCGGGACACGCGTAGCAGGCGGTGCGAAGAGCTCCTCGGTGGGGGCGCCGTCCGCGGCGGCAAGCCGCTCGTCGGCGGGCGTCTCCGTCTCGCGGGGGGCCTCCTTCGGGTCCGCGGCCGGCGCGTCCGCGGCGGTCTTGTCGGCGGCCTGCTGCTCCTCGGGCTCCCCGGTCTCCCCGGCGACGGTCCGCGGCCCGAGCTCCCTCTTGTGCGCCGCGGCGATCGCGGCGAAGGAGAGCGCCTTGAAGTCGAAGGTCTCGTCGACGGCCGGCGCGGTCGCGGTGTCGGAGGGTGTCCCGGGCTGGGCCTTGTCCGTACCAGCGGCATTCGGCTTGGCCGGCTTGCTGTCGGCTGCGGCGGGTGAGTCGGTTGCGGTCGGTGAGTCGGGTGCGGGGGCGGTGGCGGTGGCTGCGGTGGGCGAGTCGGTTGCGGCGGGTGAGCCGAGTGAGTCGGGAGTGCTTGCCGAGACGTGCGCATCCGGCGCATCGGCCGAGTCTCCTGAGGCAGCGTCCTCGCCGGACACACCGGTGTCGGCGCCCGCGTCGGTGTCGACGTTCACGTCGGAGCCGGTGTCGGGGTCAGCAGCGACGCCGGTTCCGACGACGGCGACGGCGGCACTGTCGGCCTCGGCCGGATTCTCCGACCGCGCTGTGGCCGTAGGGTCCGCGCTCTTGGTGGACGGCGGCGTCGGCTCGACGGGGGCGGCAGGGGGAGCCGCCGGCACCCGCTTCGGCAGCGCGGCGGCGGGTACGACGTTGATCTCCTCGGTGCGTGCTGCCCGCTTCGAACCGGTATTCACCGAAGGTGTCGGGGCAGGTACCGGGGCAGGCTCGACGTCTGCGACGGGCTCCTCCGGCCCCGCAGGCTCCGCCTCAGCCGCCTCAGCCGCCTCAGCCGCCTCAGCCGCGTCTCCGACGGGCTCGACGCTCCCGGCAGGCTCAGCGTCCGCAACGGGCTCGCGATCCGCGACCTTCGCCGCGACTCCAGGGTCGGTGACGTCCGCCGCAGGCGCGCCGTCCGCGGCAGGCGCGCCGTCCGCAACGGGCTCGACGTCCGCGACGCGCTCGACACCCGCGACAGGAGCGGCCGTCGCCGCCGGCTCTACGTCGCCCGGCGTGCTCTCCGCACCAGCCGACGACCCCGCGTCCGGCGCAGCGACCGCCGTCGGCCCGTCGGTGGACTCCTCCGCGGCCCCGGCCGCCGCCGGGCCACCCTCGGCCGAGGCCCCCTCCGCACGCTCAGCACCCTCGGACTCAGCCGCTGCGACCCCGTCCTGGGCCCCGTCAAGCTCGCCGTTCGCGGTGGACACGCCGGCAGCGTCGGACCCGTCGCCCGTCTGCTCGGATGCTACGTCGTCGTCCTCGGGACGGCTGTCGACGACCGTGCCGCCGGCCGCGTGATCCCGCTCCGCCTCGTCCGCGGACGCCGTCTCGACAGGATCCGTGGCAGGGACCTCGGCGACTTCGGTGGCGGCCGGGAGGTGGTCGGGCGTCGACGTCATGCAGGTTAACTTACCGACATTCGACGACGACCTTGTCACCAGGACGAGGTACGCCTGTGGTGCACCCTCTTTACGGACAATTTCGCCCGCTGATTTCCCCATCCCGGGTGGAACCTCGGCGCCTCCTGCGCCGTGGGCGGGCTGCTCAGTCGGCCAGGTCGACGATCACCGGGACGTGGTCGGAGGCGCCCTTGCCCTTGCGTTCGTCCCGGTCGATGACGGCGCCAGATGCGCGGCCGGCGACGGCGGGCGACGCCCAGCAGAAGTCGATCCGCAGCCCCTTGTTCCGCTGGAACGCGAGCTGCTGGTAGTCCCAGTAGGTGTAGGTGCGCTCCTCCGGGAGGAACTTGCGCGTGAGCTCCGTGTACCCCGCCTCGGCGAAGGCGTCGAACGCGTCCCGCTCCGGCTGGGAGACGTGCGTCTTCCCGGCGAAGTCCGCCACGTCGTACACGTCGGTGTCGAGCGGGATGACGTTCCAGTCGCCCATGAGCGCCACGGCGTCACCGGCGTCGGCCCAGGTCTGCGCGGACGTGCGTAGGGCCTCCAGCCAGGCCAGCTTGTAGGTGTAGTGCGGGTCGCCGAGCGCGCGGCCGTGGGGCACGTACAGGCTCCACACGCGGACGCCGCCGCAGGTCGCGCCGATCGCCCGCGCCTCGAGCGGCGGGACGACGTCGAGCAGCGGGTCCGGGCCGTCCTCGATGATCGCCTTGGCGAAGCCCGGCTGACCGGGGAACTGGGTGGCGACGTCGGTCAGGCCGACCCGCGACACGATCGCCACGCCGTTCCACTGCGACAGCCCGAAGTGCGCCACCTCGTAGCCGGCGGCCTCGAACGCCGCGGTCGGGAACTGGTCGTCCCGGCACTTGGTCTCCTGGATGGCCAGGACGTCGGCCCCGGACCGGTCGAGGAAGGCGAGCACGCGGTCGACGCGCGTACGGATGGAGTTGACGTTCCAGGTGACGAGGCGCACGGTCCCACCCTATGTTCACCCGACTACGCTGGTGACGTGCAGATCCTCACCAGGCGCCGCGCGGTCGGCGTCGTCGTCGCCCTGACCACAGCGGGCCTGGTCGCGGCCTGCTCGGCCGGCTCCGGCGCGGGCACCGGAGGAGCACGTACGGACGTCGTCGTCGGCCTGACCGGGGAACCAACCAACCTCGACTTCACCACGACGTCGGGCTCGGCGATCCCGCAGCTGCTGATGAACAACGTGTACGAGGGCCTGGTGACCATCGACCAGGAGGGCGAGGTGCAGCCGCAGCTCGCCGAGTCGTGGGAGGTCAACGGGGACCGCACCGTCTACACGTTCACGCTGCACGAGGGCGTGACGTTCTCCGACGGCTCGCCCTTCACCGCGGACGACGTCGTCTCCTCGATCGAGCGGGTCCAGGACGACTGGACGCTGAGCCTCAGGTCCAAGATGGACGTCGTGCGGAAGGCGGAGGCGAAGAGCGACACCGAGGTCGCCGTCACCCTCGAGCACCCGAGCAACTCCTGGCTCTTCGACATGGGCACGTCGGTGGGTGCCATGTTCCCCGACGACCTGTCCGCCGACCTGGCGACGGAGACGGTCGGCACCGGCCCCTACACGGTCGAGGAGGTCGCCCCCGGCGACCGCATCACGCTCGCCGCCCGCGACGACTACTGGGGCGAGGCGCCGGCGATCCAGGACATCACCGTCCGCTACTTCGCGGACGCGAACGCCCAGGCCAACGCCGTCCGCGCCGGCGACATCGACATGGCGTACAACCTGCAGGCCCCCGACCTGCTGGCCGGCCTCGAGCGGGACGAGGACCTCCAGGTCGTCGACGGCACGTCGACGGGCGAGGTCCTGCTCGCGCTGAACAACGCCGAACCGCCCTTCGACGACCTGCGGGTGCGCCGCGCGGTCATGCACGCGATCGACCGCAAGGCGGTGCTCGACACCGCGTGGGCGGGACACGGCGAGCTCATCGGCTCGATGGTGCCGCCCACCGACCCGTACTACCAGGACCTGACCGACGCCTACCCGTACGACCCCGACCGCGCAAGGGAGCTCCTGGCCGAGGCCGGCGCCGAGGACCTGAGCATCACGTTCGACGTCCCGACCCGTCCGTACGCGGAGGCGGTCGCGCAGGTCGTGGTGTCGCAGCTCAAGGACGTCGGCATCGACGCGGAGATCGTCCCCGCGGAGTTTCCCGCGGTCTGGCTGGACAAGGTGTTCACCGAGCACGACTACCAGATGTCCGTGATCCTCCACACCGAGGCCCGGGACATGCTGACGATCTTCGGCGACCCGGACTACTACATCGGCTACGACAACCCGCGGGTCACCGAGGTCGCGGAGGAGGCCGACCGGAGCAGCCCGGACCAGTACGTCGCCGGCATGCAGGAGGTCGCCCGGATGATCGTCGACGACGCCGCGAGCGACCCGCTCTTCCTCTTCCCCAACACGGTGGTGGCCGACGCCGGCCTTGCGGGCATCGCCGCGAACGCGACCACCGAGTCGATGGACCTGACCGGCCTGCGCTGGTCGGAGAGCTGACCCGGCCACCGCCGGGAACCGCACGTGGCCAGACGACTCGCCTCGCACGTCACCCAGCTCCTCGCCACGCTCCTCGTGGCGACGGCGGCGATCTTCGTGCTGCTGCGGGTGCTGCCCGGTGACCCCGCCGTCGTCGCGCTCGGGATCGAGGCGTCTCCTGAGGCGCTCGCGGCCTGGCGGGCCGAGCACGGCACCGACGGGCCGCTCGTGTCCCAGTACCTCGAGTGGATCGGCGGCCTGCTCACGGGGAACCTCGGCACGAGCTACGTGACGTCGCAGGAGCTGACGCCCCTGGTCGCCGACCGGGTGCAGGTGACCGGCATCCTCGTGCTGCTCGGCATGCTGATCGCCCTGGTGGTCGCGGTGCCGGTGGGCACGCTGGCCGCCGTCTGGCACCGGAACGCGGGCGGCGTGGCGCTGTCCGCGGTGAGCCAGGTGGGCGTGGCCGTGCCGAACTTCCTAGTGGGCGTGCTGCTCGTGGCGCTGTTCGCGGTGCGGCTCGGCTGGCTGCCGTCGGGCGGGTGGACGGCGCCCGTGGACGGGTTCGGGGAGTTCTGGCGGCACGTGCTGCTGCCCGCGCTCGCGCTCGGCTCCGTGCAGGCCGCGATCATCACGCGCTACGTACGCAGCGCCGTGCTGGAGATCATGCGCGAGGACTTCCTGCGGACCGCCCGCGCCAAGGGGCTCACCTTCACGGGCGCCCTGGTGCGGCACGGGCTGCGCAACGCCGGCGTGCCGATCGTGACCGTCGTGGGCGTGCAGATCGCGTCCATGCTGATCGGCGCCGTCGTGATCGAGCGGGTGTTCGCCGTGCCCGGTCTCGGCAGCCTGCTGCTCGACTCGGTGGGCAACCGCGACCTGCTCGCCGTGCAGTCGGTGGTGGCGGTGCTCGTCGTGCTCGTGGTGCTGCTGAACTTCCTGGTGGACCTCGCCTACACCCTGCTGGACCCCCGGCTCAGGAGGGCGTCATGACCGGCCGGTCTCCCCGCGCGCGCATGCACCCCCAGTTCGCGATCGGCGCCGTGCTGGTCGGGCTGGTCGTCGTCACGGCCCTGGTCTCGCTCGTCTGGACGCCGTACGACCCCGAGCACGCCGGCGCCGAACGCCTCCTCCCGCCAGGGGCCGGGCACTGGCTCGGTACCGACCGGTTCGGCCGCGACGTGCTCTCGCAGGTCATGGCGGGCGCGCAGATCACCCTGCTGGTCGGCCTGGTCGCGGTGGGCATCGCGGCGGTCGTCGGCGTGCCGCTCGGCGTGCTCGCGGGGATGCGCGGCGGGCGGCTCGGCACCCTTCTGATGCGGGGCAGCGACATCCTCCTCGCCTTCCCCGGGCTGCTGCTCGCGATAGTGCTCGGCGCCGTCTACGGAGCGGGCACCGTGACGGCGATGGTCGCGCTCGGCATCGGCTCGATCCCCGCCTTCGCCCGCGTCGCACGCGGCGGGACGCTGCAGGTCGTGCGCTCCGACTACGTGCTCGCCGCCCGGGCGGCGAACCGCGGCGAGCTCGCGATCGCCGCACGGCACGTGCTCCCCAACATCGGTGGCATGGTGCTGGTGCAGTGCTCCGTGAACTTCGCGATCGCCGTGCTCGCCGAGGCCGGGCTGTCCTTCCTCGGCCTGGGCACACCCCCGCCGACGCCGTCGTGGGGCCGCATGCTGCAGGAGTCGCAGCAGTTCCTCGGCGTCGCCGACCATCTCGCGATCGTGCCCGGCGTCGCGATCGCGGTGGCGGTGCTCGGGTTCAACCTGCTGGGCGACGGTCTGCGCGACGTCCTCGACCCCCGCCTCGCCCCGACCGCCACCTCCGCGTCGGTCGAGCCCGGTCCGCCGGCCGAGCCGGCCCGCCCACCGGCCGAGCCCGTCGCGACCCGGCAACCCACCGCCCTCGACCTCCGCGACCTCACGGTCCGCACCACCAGCGGCCGCCGGCTCCTGACCGACGTCACCCTCCGGGTCGCCCCCGGCGAACGCGTCGGCCTGATCGGCGAGTCCGGCTCGGGCAAGACCATGACGGCGCTCGCGGCGCTCGGCCTGCTGCCCGACGGCGTGACGGCCACCGGCCAGGTGCGGCTCGCGGGCGTGCCCGGGAACCTCCTGGACCGGGGCGAGCAGGCCATGGCCCGGCTGCGCGGCGCGGCGATGTCGATGGTCTTCCAGGAGCCGATGACAGCGCTGAACCCGCTGATGCGGGTCGGCCGTCAGGTCGCCGAGGCGATGACGCTGCACGGCACGACGGGCCGGACGGCGGAGCGGCGGGCCGCCGAGCTCCTCGCCGAGGTGGGCCTGCCGAGCGGCGCCGCCCGGCGCTACCCGCACGAGCTGTCCGGCGGGCAGCGCCAGCGGGTGGGGCTGGCGATGGCGCTGGCCAACGACCCGGCCGTGCTGGTGGCGGACGAGCCGACGACGGCCCTCGACGTCACCGTGCAGCGGCAGGTGCTGGACCTGATGGTTCGGCTCGTCGAGGACCGGGGTGCTGGGCTGCTGTTCATCACGCACGACCTGGCCGTGGTGTCCCAGGTGTGCGAGCGGGTGGTGGTGCTGCTCGAGGGTGTGGTGGTCGAGGAGGGCCCCGTCGCCGAGGTCTTCGCGAACCCGCGGCACGAGTACACGAAGCGGCTGCTGGCGGCGTCGACCCTGGAGCCGCGGCCGGCGGCCGCCGTCCAGGAGGCCAGAGAGCCGCTGATCCGTGTCGCGGGCGTGACCCGCACCTATCCGAGCCGCGGCGAGGTGGTGCACGCGCTGCGGGGCGTCTCGCTGGAGGTCGAGGAGGGACAGCGGTTCGGGATAGTGGGCGAGTCCGGTTCGGGCAAGTCGACCCTGCTGCGGATCGTGGCGGGGCTGGACCGGCCGACGTCGGGACACGTCACGAGCGCCGGGGTGCGGATCGGCGCGGACGGGGTCTCGGCGGGCTCGGCCGGCGGTGCGGCTGCGGGTACGGCAGGGCTCGGCGACCTGCGTGCGGCCCTGCAGGTCGTCTTCCAGGACCCGTACAGCTCGCTCGACCCCCGCATGACGGTGGGTGACATCGTGGCGGAGCCGCTCCTCAACCTCGCGAACGTCCGGGCCGGCGGCCCGCGGACCGCGTCTGCCCGCCGGGACACGGTGCGGGAGATGCTGGACGCCGTCGGCCTGCCGCTCGACGCGACCGAGCGGTACCCGCACCAGTTCTCGGGCGGGCAGCGCCAGCGCATCGCCATCGCGCGGGCTCTCGTGTGCCGGCCGCGCGTCCTAGTGGCGGACGAGCCGGTCAGCGCGCTCGACGTCTCCGTCCGGCGGCAGGTGCTGGACCTGCTCGCCCGGCTCGCGGACGAGCACGCCCTGACGCTGCTGCTCGTCTCGCACGACCTGGGGGTGGTGCGGCACGTCTGCGACCACGTGGCGGTGATGCGCGACGGCCTGATCGTGGAGCAGGGCCCCACCGCCCAGGTCTACGACACCCCGCAGCACGAGTACACGCGCCGCCTCCGCGATGCGACCCCGCTCCTCCTCGGCTGACCTGTCAGAAACCCGCGGACGTGTCAGACCCTCAGGTCACCTGAGTGACCTGAGGG
>NZ_JBHXBG010000055.1:0-31222 GCF_042726755.1 Promicromonospora sp. NPDC060271
CACCTGACCTTCTACCGATCACTCACGGACGTCAGGGCTTCTGGCCCACCTCGTCGACTATGCCGGAGTCGAGGAGCGCCACGTCGTAAGCCGCCCCGTCCTCAGTCGCCGGCACACCGCTGGCGAGCTTGTCCGGTGACCAGAGCTGGCGGAGGCCCAGGAACTCGTTCGTCTCGCGGTCGAAGATGAGCTCGTCCCGACCCTCGGTCTCGAACGTGAAGCCCACCGCGACGCCGGGCCGACCGGCCGCGTCGTGGGTGTCACCCGTGACGGTCACACCCGGGATCAGCGCGATCGCCCCGAAGATCGCACTCCGGGCCTGGGGCGGCGCGCTGCCAAGTGTCAGGATCTCCTCCGCCCGCTCGAACGTACCGGTGTCGGGGAACGGCTCCCCCGTCTCCCCTGCGTGAACTGGGGGCAGGGCGGTGTCCCGCAGGTACTGCAGCATCACCTCGGCGTCCCCGTCCGTGGGGAGGTCCTCCGGGTAGGCCGGGAAGTTCCCGCACCACGACTCGGTGCCCTCGGCGCACGGCGTGAGCGGCAGCGACTCGCGGCTGCCGTCCGGATCGACCTCGTTCGGCTCGGTCCAGCCCTCGCTGAGCCCCGTGTGCAGGCCGTCGATCGACGTCCACGTCTCGCCGCCGCCCGCCGCCAGATACTCGACGTCGCCTCCCACGTAGTAGCTCGAGACGGACTTCGTGTACACGAACTGGTCTGCCCGCGGAGCCCACGGCTCCTGCTCCGCCTCGGCCGCCGCCGCGTCCTGCAGCACGGCGGCTGCCGCCGCGTCGATCCCCAGACCCGGCTGCTCGCCGTCGCCCGCCCCGCCAAGGGTCGGCCCCAGGACCATCGCCCCGGTGAGGGCCGCCGCCACACCGCCGACCAGGGCCACCCGCCGCCCCCAGGGCCGGCGCAACGGGATCACGTCACCGGCCACGGCCCGGTCCGGCGCGCTCGCCGCACCGTCGTCGGCCACGAACCCGGCCACCACCCGCTCGCGCAGCGCCGCGGGCGCCCCGCCCGGCGGGTCCAGGTCTGTCCCGGCAGCCCGCAGCATCGTCATCTCGTCGTTCATCGTCCCGCCTCCAGCTCGTCCGTCGCGCCCGTGCCGAGCACGGCCCGTACCTGTCGTCGTGCGCGGTGCAGCCGTGACCGGGCCGTACCCGGGCGGATGCCCAGCGTCTGCGCTATCTGCTCTTGCGTGAGGTCGCCCCAGGCCTCCAGCAGCAGCACGTCCCGGTCGCCCGGGGTCAGCCGCCGCAGCGCCTCCGCGAGCTCCGGTCCGGCGGCGTTCGCGCTCACCCGCTCGGCCACCCGGTCCGCCGGCGACTCCTCGGTGCGCCCGACGTCGGACCGGGCCCAGGCACGCAGCCGCGCCTCCTCCGACCGGTACCACCGCGCGATCTCCTTGGTGGCGATCCCGTAGAGCCAGGGCCGGGCGTCCGGCCGCGACCGGTCGTACGTGTTCCGGCGTCGGAACGCGATCGCGAAGGTCTCCGCCACCACGTCCTCGGCGTGCTCGGCCCCGACGCGCCGGTACGCGTACCGGTACAGCCCTTCCGCATACCGGTCGTAGAGCACCGCGAACTGCTCGGTGTCCTGGTCGGCCGCGGCGATCACCGCGGCGTCGGTGGTGATCACGGGGCCGGTCACCGGGCCGGCCTGGACCCTGGCGCCGGACCACAGACCCGCCCGCGGGACCGTCCCCGCGCTCACGTCGGCCGTCCCGCCGTCGGCCCGGTACGAACGTGTCTCATATCGCTTCCCCTTCGCCTCGCCGCACCCACTGTCACCCCTGTATCGCCACGAGCACACGAAAGTGTTCGCGCCCATGACCGACGGCGCGCGCAGCGGGCCGCGTGCGGGAGAATTGCCTCTCGTGACCGACCCAGCGCCCGAGCCCACCCTCTTCGACCTCCCGCCGGGTGCCCGGCGACCCCGGGCACGCGTGGTGCTGCTGACCGGGCCGTCCGGGTCGGGCAAGACGTCGCTCACGCAGCGCCTCGGGCTGCCCGTGGTGCAGCTGGACGACTTCTACCTCGACATCGACCATCCGGGCCTGCCGCAGCGGTACGGCAGCGTGGACTGGGACAGCCCCGAGACCTGGGACGGCAAGGGTGCGCTCGCCGCGCTGCACGAGCTCGTGACCGAGGGCCGCGCCGACGTCCCGGTGTACGACATCCCGACGTCGCGCCGGACGGGCATCCGCCGGCTCGACATCGGCGACTCGCCGCTCGTCCTCGCGGAGGGCATCTTCGCGGCGCACCTGGTCGACGTCTGCCGCGCCGAGGGCCTGCTCGCGGACGCGATCTGCCTGTCCCGGCCCCGGCTCGTCACCTTCTGGTTCCGGTTCCTGCGGGACGTCGCCGAGGCCCGCAAACCGCTCGGCACGCTGCTGCGCCGCGGAACCTCGCTGCTGCGCGCGGAGCCTGCGATGATCGAGCGGTGGGTCGCGCTGGGCTGCCGCGAGACTTCACCCGCCCAGGCGGAGAAGGACATCCGGAATCTCCTTGTGCAAAAGTCCTTGAACACGTAATCCTCGCGTAACCGAATTGCCACGTACCCCACATGCCCAGGCCTCACCCTGGGCGCAGGAGGTGGTGTCTGTGATCCAGCGCAACAACTTGCGTGTGCTCTCGCTGTACGAGGGCTTCTTCAGCGGTGGGGCTCGTGTCCTGCACTCGACGGTGGTCGCCGGTCTGCATCAGGGCGGTCGTCAGCAGCATTCCGTGCTGAGCCTGCACCACGAGGTCAGGCGTGAGGCCACCCTCCAGCGCATGGAGGACGACCCCCGGTACCGCGCCCTGCGCGCCGCGGGTGTCCGGATCGGTTCACTGGGCCGGAGCACCGACGCGGGCCATGACCCGCGTGCGTTCACGGAGACGGAGCTCGCGGCCGCCGTCCGCCAGGCCAAGAGCTCGCACGTGGTGCTGTCGCTCAAGGAGCAGCCGCTCCGGCTCGTGAACCAGGACGCGTTCCCGAGCCGTCCCGTCATCGCCTGCCTGCACCGGTCCGACCCCGAGCACCAGGGCGACGCCCTGGGCGATCTGCTGACCGCGGCGGACCGCGGCCGGCTCGCCGCCGTCGTCTGCTGTGCGGAGTCGACGCGCGACGCGTACCGGGAGGCCGGCGTGCCCGCCGACCTGCTCCGCGTGGTGCCGAACGGCATCAACCTCGCCCGGTTCCGCCCGGTCCAGGGCGCGCGCCGGCTGGCCCTGCGGGGTGCGGCGGGAGTGCCGGCCGACGCGACGGTGGTCGTCTACGCCGCGCGGTACGACGAGATGAAGAACCCCGAGCTCTTCCTCCGGTCGGCCCGCACGTTCCTCGAGCTCGAGCCCGACGGCCACGTGCTGATGTGCGGCGCCGGGATGACGTCGGCCAACCCGGCCCTGCAGGACGACCTCGCCCGCATCTTCGGCGACCGGCCCGACCTGCTGACCCACGTCGACCTGCTGGGCGTGCGCCACGACATGGAGCTGATCTACGCGACGGCGGACGTCGTCGCGCTCACCTCGACGTTCGGCGAGGCCGCGCCCCTGTGCCTGATCGAAGGCTCGATGTGCGGGGCGGTGCCCGTCACGACCCCCGTCGGCGACGCGCCGTCGATCGTGGACCGCATAGGTTTCGTGACGTCGTTCGACCCCGCCGAGATCGCCGCGACCTGGATCGAGGCCGCCGCCCGGCGCGAGGAGCTGGAGTCGGCCCGGACCGCCGTCCGCCCCCGGTTCAGCCACATCCGCATGATCGCCGGTTACTCGACGATCATCGAACGCACCCACCGCGAGGCGACCCTGAAGCCCCTGCGCGTCTGACTCGGTGATCACGGGGGCGTCGGACACGGCAAGATGACCTCATGTCCGACGCCCCCGTCACCCTGAGCCAGGTCGCCCGAGAGGCCGGCGTCTCACTCGCCACGGCGTCGCGCGCCATCAACGGGAGCGCCACCCGCAGCGTCCGCGCGGACCTGCGCGAGCGTGTCCTGGAGACGGCACGCCGGCTCGACTACTCGCCCGACCCGAGCGCGCAGGCCATGGCCCGCGGCCGGACGTCGGCGCTCGGTCTCGTGGTGCACGACATCGCCGACCCGTACTTCTCGACCATCGCGGCCGGCGTCGCGCGCGCCGCCGAGCGCGAGGGCCTGATCGTCACGCTCTCCTCCACGGAGCACAGCCCCGAACGAGAGCTCGCCTTCGTCGAGCTGGCCCGGCGGCAACGGTCCCGCGCGATCATCCTCGCCGGCGGGCGGCTGGGGCCGGACAGCGGGCCGGACAGCGGCCCGGCCCCGGGCCCTCTGGAAGCAGCGCTGAGCGCGTTCCAGGCTGCCGGGGGCAGGGTCGCACTGATCGGGCAGCCGATCGGCGGCCTGCCCGTGGTCGAGATCGCGAACGCCGACGGCGCTGCCGACCTGGCCCGGGCCCTGCACGGCCTGGGCTACCGTCGGTTCGCGGTGCTGGCCGGCCCGGCGGGGCACCGCACCGCGGCGGACCGCACCACCGGCTTCACCGGCGCCCTCGCGGAGCTCGGCGCCCCCGTCGCTCCCGACGACGTCCTGACGTGCCCGTTCACCCGCGACGGCGGCTATTCCGCGATGCGCGATCTGATCGAGCGGTCCGGCGGGGCGCCGGACTCCCTTCCGGAGCTCGTCTTCGCCGTCAACGACGTCATGGCGGTCGGCGCGATGGCCGCCGTTCGCGACACGGGCCGCAACGTGCCCGGCGACGTCGCGGTGGCCGGGTTCGACGACATCCACACGCTGCGCGACGTCTCGCCCGGCCTGACGACGGTGCGGATCCCGCTGGCGGAGATCGGCGAGCTGGCGACCGACCTGGCTCTGGGCCGCTCGGGCCAGGCCGGGACGCCGGTCCACGGCGAGGTCGTGCTCCGGGACTCGACCCCCCGCCGAGCAGGCTGACCGCTCGAGTTCGGCAGTTCGCCGCGAGGTCGGCAGTCCGCATCGAGGTCGGTCCAGGCCTGTGCCGATCTCGGTACGGACTGCCGACCTCGGCGCACGCCACGGGCCGCCGGGTGCCGGGCCGTTCCCCCGAGCCCGTCCAGTGCGCTATTCTCCCTGGGAAAGCGCATTCCCAAGCCACGACGATGGAGTCTCGCCCGTGACCACACTTCGCATCGCCATGAACGGCGTCACCGGCCGCATGGGGTACCGCCAGCACCTCGTGCGCTCGATCCTGCCGATCCGCGACCAGGGTGGCGTCGCGCTCCCCGACGGTTCCCGGGTCCAGGTCGAGCCCGTGCTGGTGGGCCGCAACGCTGACAAGCTCAAGGAGCTCGCCACGCTGCACGACGTGGAGCACTGGACCACCGACCTGGACACGGCGATCGGTGACGCCGACATCGTGTTCGACGCCGCGATGACCAACCTGCGTCCCGCGACGCTGTCGAAGGCGATGCGGCAGGGCAAGCACGTGTACACCGAGAAGCCGACGGCGGAGACCCTCGCCGAGGCCGTCGACCTCGCACGGCTGCAGGCCGAGACCGGCGTGACCGTCGGCGTCGTGCACGACAAGCTGTACCTGCCGGGCCTCGTCAAGCTGCGCCGCCTCGTGGACGAGGGCTTCTTCGGCCGCATCCTGTCGCTGCGCGGCGAGTTCGGCTACTGGGTGTTCGAAGGCGACACGCAGGCCGCCCAGCGGCCCTCCTGGAACTACCGCAAGGAGGACGGCGGTGGCATGACCACCGACATGTTCTGCCACTGGAACTACGTGCTGGAGGGCATCCTCGGGCAGGTCAGGACGGTGACGGCGAGGACGGTCACGCACATCCCGACCCGCTGGGACGAGTCCGGCAAGGAGTACGCCGCCACCGCCGACGACGCCGCGTACGGCATCTTCGACGTCACCACCCCGGACGGCCACGACGTCGTCGCGCAGATCAACTCGTCCTGGGCCGTGCGCGTGTTCCGCGACGAGCTCGTCGAGTTCCAGGTGGACGGCACGCACGGCTCCGCGGTCGCCGGCCTGCGCGAGTGCCGCGCCCAGCACCGGTCGCACACGCCCAAGCCGGTCTGGAACCCGGACCTGCCGGTCACGGAGCCGTTCCGGGACCAGTGGCTCGACGTCCCCGCGAACGCCGACCTCGACAACGGCTTCAAGCTGCAGTGGGAGGAGTTCCTGCGCGACGTCGTCGCCGGGCGCCCGCACCGCTACGACCTGCTGTCGGCGGCCCGTGGCGTGCAGCTCGCCGAGCTCGGGCTGCGGTCGTCGGCGGAGGGCCGCCGGCTGGACATCCCGGAGATCGTGCTGTGACGAAGGGTGCGGCGCAGGGTGCGGAGCGAGGAACGAGCCACGCGCCCGGAGCGGAACACGAGGAACAGCACGAGAAAGGACAGCCTGTGAGCGGGGCGCAGGTCGTCCTTCCGCTGTTCGACGGCGACGGCCGGGTCACCGGTTCCGAGACCGTCGAGCTGAGCGCCCCCGGCCCCTGGACGCGGCCGTCGCGACCCATCGAGTCCCGCATCGCCTTTGCGGCGGCCCACGTGGTGCCGCAGGTCGGGGCGGAGAACGTCCCGGGCGCGCCCGCCGTCGTCGACTGGGACTCCACGCTCGCCTACCGGCACCGCATCTGGGAGCACGGTCTGGGTGTCGCCGACGCGATGGACACCGCGCAGCGCGGCATGGGGCTGGACTGGGCGGCGACGCAGGAGCTCGTGCGGCGGTCGGCGGCCGAGGCCGCCTCCGTGGGCGCACGTGTCGCCTGCGGTGCGGGCACCGACCAGCTCGCACCCGACGTCGTCGCCGGGCTGGTGCCCGGCAACGCAGGGCTGGCCACCGTGGCCGACGCGTACCGCGAACAGCTCCACCTGGTGCAGGACGCCGGGGCGCAGGTCATCGTCATGGCCTCGCGGGCGCTGGCGAAGGTCGCCCGTGGTCCGGAGGACTACGCCCTCGTGTACGACGCGGTCCTGGCCGACGCCGAGCAGCCGGTGATCCTGCACTGGCTGGGCACCATGTTCGACCCGGCGCTGGCCGGCTACTGGGGCTCGGACTCCGTCGACGACGCCACGGCGACGTTCCTCGACCTGATCCGGGCGCACCAGCCGCGGATCGACGGCGTCAAGGTGTCCCTGCTCGACGCGACCCACGAGGTGGGGCTGCGCCGTTCGCTGGCCGAGCTGTCGGCGGGCGCCTCCGACGTCCGGCTCTACACCGGTGACGACTTCAACTACCCCGAGCTCATCGCGGGCGACGAGCAGGGCCACTCGGACGCGCTGCTCGGTATCTTCGCCGCGATCTACCCGGCCGCCTCGACGGCGCTGCAGGCGTTCGACGCCGGGGACGCCGAGGGCGGGCACAAGATCCTGGCCTCGACCGAGGCGCTGGGCCGGCACATCTTCGCCGCGCCCACGTACTACTACAAGACCGGGATCGCGTTCCTGTCCTGGCTCAACGGCTTCCAGCCCGGGTTCTCCCTCGTGGGCGGGCTGCACTCGGGCCGGTCGCTGCGGCACCTGGTCGAGCTGGCCCGCCTGGCCGACGGCTGCGGCATGCTGCTCGACCCGCCGCTGGCCGCCGCCCGCCTCCGGGCCCTCCTCGCGACGTACGGGGTGCACGCATGAACGTGTCAGAAACTCAGGTCACCCCCGTGACCCCTGCGTCTGACCGGTCGGGGCGAGCCTCGCTCAACACCGCGACCGTCAAGCACGCCTCGCTCGCCGAGGCGTGCGAGGCGGCGGCCACCGCGGGCTTCGGCGCGGTCGGGCCGTGGCGCGACCTGGTGCAGGACGTCGGCGCGGCGCAGGCGGCCCGCATCATTGCCGACGCCGGGCTGCGCGCGTCGTCCCTGTGCCGCGGCGGGTTCCTCACCGCCGCCGACGACGCGGGAATCCGTGCCGCCCTCGACGACAACAAGCTGGCCATCGAGGAGGCCGCGACGATCGGCACCTCGGAGCTGGTCTTCGTGGTCGGCGGGCTGGTGGGCTCGACGCCGGGCGGCGCCCCGACGTCGGCGGTGGACCGCGACCTGGTCGCCACGCGCGGTCGCGTCGCCGACCGCATCGCCGACCTGGTGCCCTTCGCGGCCGAGCACGGCGTGCGGATCGTGCTGGAGCCGCTGCACCCGATCTTCGCCGCCGACCGGGCGGTGATCTCCACCCTCGCGCAGGCGCTGGACCTGGCGGCGCCGTTCGCGGCGTCCGAGGTGGGCGTGGTGGTCGACACCTACCACGTGTGGTGGGACCCCGCGCTGCGGAAGTCGATCGCCCGGGCCGGGCGGGAGGACCGGATCGCGTCCTACCAGGTGTGCGACTGGGTGCTGCCGCTCGCGGCGGAGCCGCTGAACTCACGCGGGCACGTGGGCGACGGGTACATCGACTTCGCGACGATCACGGCATGGGTCCGCGACGCGGGCTACGTCGGCGACATCGAGACCGAGATCTTCAACGAGGAGATCTGGTCCCGCCCTCCGCGGGAGACAGCCGGAACGGTCCTGACCCGCTACCAGAAGCACATCTCCCCCCACCTCTGACCCGTTGAGTGCTGGGTATTTGTTGGCACGAGGCCGTTTGGCCAACAAATACCCAGCACTCAACGGTCTCGGGGGCGGAGGATGAAGCGGCACGTGCCCCACGCCGCGTACAGGAGCGGCGCCGCGGCGAAGCCGAGGCCCACGGCCGGGCGCACCGCCACGACGGACAGCAGCAGGCCGAGCACGAGCAGGACGCCCGCCGAGAGGTACCAGCGCCGGGCGCCGAGCACGAGGGCCGCGAGGAGCACGTCACGCAGGCGGGCGCCGGCCGTGTCGGGCACGGCGGCCAGGGCGAGGACCGCGGTCAGCACCGCCCCGGCGACGAGGGTCACCAGCACCGGGATCACCAGCGCTCCGAGGGTGCGGCCCCAGAAGAAGGCAACGTCGACGGCAGCCACGACGACGGCGCCCGTCGCGAGCGCACCGATCGCGAGGCCTCGGCGCAGGTGCAGGCGCCAGGCGCGCGCGAAGGTGCGCACCACCGCCGTCGACCCGTCGGAGCTGAAGGCGCCGAACACCACGAAGGCCGCGGCAAGTGCCGGGCCCAGCAGAGGCGCCGTCAGGGCGAGGTAGGGCCAGGTCGCGGCGGGGTCGGTCGCCGCGACCAGCACCACGAGGGGCAGGCACGCGACCGCGAGGAGCAGGTTCGTCATCAGCCCCGTGTAGAGCGTGCCGAACACCATCTCGTACGTCTCCGGCCCGATGAGCTGCCGGCGACGCGTCGCCGCAGCGCCGGCCCTCGCCCCCGCGGCGTCCATGGTGGTCACCCCTTCACGCCGGTCGTCGCGATGCCCTGGACGAAGTAGCGCTGGCCGAGCAGGAAGATGAGCGCGATCGGCAGCACGGACAGCACGGAGCCCGTCATGATCAGCGCGTGCTCGGCGTTGTACTCGCCGATGAACGACTGCAGACCGAGCTGGATGGTCCACAGCGGACGGTCACGCAGGTAGATGAGGGGACCGAGGTAGTCGTTCCAGGTCTGGACGAAAGTGATGATCGTCAGCGACGCCAGGGCCGGCACGGACAGCGGCAGGATGATGCGCCACCAGATCCCGTACTCGGACAGCCCGTCGATCCGCGCCGCCTCCGACAGGGAGTCGGGGATGGACTCGTAGTACTGCTTCATCAGGAACACGCCGAAGGCGCCGAACGCCTGGAGCAGCATGATCGCCCACAGGGTGTTGTTGAGCCCCCAGCCGGAGATCATCTGGAACTGCGGGATCATGTACGACTGCCACGGCACCGCGATGGTCCCGATGTACAGCAGGAACAGCGCGTCACGGCCGGGGAAGCGCATCTTCGCGAAGCCGTAGGCCGCGAAGCTGCCGGTCAGCAGCTGCAGGAGGGTCACGGCGACGGACAGCACGAGGGTGTTGCGCACCCAGGTGACCATGTCGGCCTTGACCCAGATGTCGACGTAGTTGCGCCACTGCACCGGGTCGGGGATCCACTGCACCGGTGCCGTGAACACCTGGTTGTTGAGCTTCAGCGACGAGATCACCATCCAGGCGAACGGCAGCATGATCCCTGCCGCGGCGATGATCATCACGACGTAGAGCAGTACCCGGCCGGACCTTCGGGCGGTGGACTGACGGGAGGCCATCACGCGTCCCTCCGCTTGTTGTAGAGGAACTGCACCACGGTCACGAGGATGCAGATGAGGAACAGGACCACCGCGATGGCCGAGGCGTACCCGAACTCGAACTGCTCGAAGCCCTTCTGGTAGATGTACTGGCTCAGCACGAGGGTCGCCTGGCCCGGACCGCCGTCGGTCATGACGAGGATCAGGTCGAAGACCTTGAAGCTCTGGATCGTGACCATGACGGTCACGAAGAACATCGTGGGCCGCAGGCAGGGCAGCGTGACGTTCCAGAAGCGCTGCCAGGAGCCGGCACCGTCGATCCGGGCGGCCTCGTGCAGCTCACCCGGGACGGTCTGCAGACCGGCCAGGAACAGGAGCATGTAGTAGCCCATGTCCTTCCACGTGCCCACGATGATCACGGCGGGCATCGCCCAGTCCTTGGAGACGGTCCAGCCGGGGAGGTCGCCGTCGACGAACAGGCCGATGAACTGGTTGATCGGCCCGTACTCCGGGCTGAACAGCATGTTCCACACCACAGCGACCGCGACGATCGAGGTGATGTAGGGGAAGAAGGCCACCGTGCGGAAGAACGCGGCGCCGCGCAGCTTCTGGTTGAGCAGCAGCGCGAGGGCGAGCGACACGGCGATGGTGATCGGGATGTGCAGCACGGCGTAGTAGAAGGTGTTGCCGAGCGCGGTGTGGAAGCTCTTGTCGCCCACGAGCCGCGTGAAGTTGTCGAGGCCGACCCACTGCGCGGTCCCGAAGATGTTCCAGCTCGTGAGGGACATGTAGAACAGCGTGATCACCGGCGTCAGGGTGAGCACCGCGAAGCCGAGGAAGTTCGGCAGGATGAACGTCCAGCCGATCAGCGCGTTGCGCACCTTCAGCGACGTACGCGGCGCTCTGAGCTGCCGCGAGGGCTCCGGCTGCGAGAACCCGAGGGTTCGCTGGTTGCCGACGACCGGTGTCGTCATGGGGAAGATCTCCTCTGAAGTACTGATGTCCGGAGGCCCGCGCGGGGCCAGGCCTTGGTCGTGGGCGCGACGCGTCCCTTCCAGGAGCGACGATCGCGCTCACGACCAGGCAGGGGTCAGCCGACCTCGTTGGCCACGCGGTCCTCGGCTTCGGTGATCGCCTCGTCCACCGGGGTGGACTCGGACATGACCGCCGAGTGGAGCTCACCCAGGATCGTCTGGATGGCTGCCGTGTTCTGACCCACCGGGTTCTCCGGCAGGGTCTCGTGCGTGGTGTACGCGAAGCGGGACAGCTCGTCCTGGGGCACGCCCTCCAGCGAGAAGATCGTGTCCGCGACCGTGTCGTCGATCAGCGCGGGCGTGATGCCGATCCCGGCGAGCGCGGCGGCGCCCTCGGGGCCCGCGGCGAACTTCAGGAAGTCCTTCGCGGTGGCGATCTTCGACTCGTCGATCCCGGCGTTGATGCCCATCGTGGTCGGGTCACCGAAGCTGACCGGCGTGTTCTCCGTGCCGGCCGTCGACTCGTCGAGCTGCGGGATGGGCGCGATGCCCCACTCGAACGTGTCGGCCGCACCCGAGGCCTGCTCGGCCACGAGCGTGCCGATGTACCACGAGCCCATCGGCATCATCGCCGCCTTCTGGGTGCCGAACTGCGCCTGGTAGGTCAGCTCGTTCGTGGTGACCGTCGCGTAGGACGGCTGCGAACCGGCGTCCTGCATGGCGAGCTCACGCTCGTAGTACGGCGCGAGGTACGAGAAGTCGCCGCCGTCGATGGAGGCGCCGTCGGTCTGCGCGAGCGCGAAGCCCTGCACGGTGGACTGCCAGCTGTGCAGGTAGGTGCCGGTGACCTGCTTCTCGTCGAGGCCCTTGGTCAGCTCCTCCGCGGCAGCGGCGTAGTCGTCCCAGGTCCAGGAGCCGTCGGGCAGGTCGACACCGGCCTGCTCGAACATGGCCTTGTTGTAGTAGAGCAGCCACGTGTCCTGGCGGTAGGGCACCGCGAAGGTCTTGCCGTCGACGGCCATCGGCTCGAGGCCCCCCGTCGCCGGGTCGAGCTCCGCCGCCACGTCCGAGATGTCGAGGAGCGTGCCGCCCTCCTGGAAGGTCACGTAGTTCTTCAGGTTCTTCACGATGAAGACGTCCGGCGCCGCACCGGCCGACAGGTCGGCGGTGAGGGCCGTGTCGTAGTCGTCGCCCGCCGGGTACTCCTTGAGCTCCACCGTGACGTCCGGGTTCGCCTCGTGGTAGGCGTCGGCGAGCGTCTGGAACTCCGGCGTGGACGCGAAGTCCCAGCCGGCCAGGGTGATCGTGACGGGGCCTTCGGGGGCCTCCGGCTCCGACTCGGCGCCGCACCCGGTCAGGGCCAGCGACGCGGCGGCCGCTACGCCGACCGCGCTGATGAGCTTGCGGTTCATTCCTACTCTCCTTCGAGTAATTCCGCTCCCACGACGCCTTGCCGGCGGCTGTCGGGAGCTGCGTGTGGTCAGGGCAGGGTTACCGTGGTCCGTTCCCCGTCCGGCCAGGTCACGGCGGCCTGTCCGGCGGTGAGCTCGAGGCGCGGCTGTCCGAGGGCCGGCGTGCGCGCCAGGTAGATGCCGACGGCTACCCACCCGTCCGGGACCAGCGCGTACCGCGACCAGGGGGTCACCGTCGGGCCGGCCAGCGGGGTGGCGTCGTCGGAGGTCGTCTCGCCGCACACCGGTGCGACGTCGCCCAGCAGCGGGACCACCGTGGAGACGAGACCCGGTCCGGCGGCCCAGCCGCCGATCCGCAGCGCGGTGGCCGCGGTGGTCCCGTTGGTCCCGGCCTCGGCGAGCGCCGAGACGCGAACGAGCCGCACCTCCCAGGCACCGCGGACCAGGGACACCGTCGTGATCCGGCCCGCAGGGGTCGAGGTGCCGGGCCGGCCGGAGCCGTGGTCGGGGACGGTCGGGTCGGCCACTACCCAGTGGGCCTCGGCCGTCGAGGACAGCACGGCCGCGGTCCCGACGGGTTCAACCACAGGTCCGGTCTCGAAGCCCGTGCGGTGCGTCGCCAGGTCCTCGGCGTCGAGCAGCACCACCGACTGGTCGAGGGGCGAGTCCCACGCCGCGGCGTCGAGCAGCGGCGAGGTCGCCGTCGAGTAGCCGAGCCGCGCGTAGAGGGGTGAGTCGCCGACGTCGGCCCCCGGTACCTCGTGGTCGGTGCCGTGGTTGATCACGCGGACCAGGCCGTCGTCGCGCGTGGCACTGATCGCCCAGCCGGGTGCGGCGGCGATCGCGAGCACGTCGCCGGCGTCAACGGGAAGCGGTTCGGGGGCGGCGGTCCACACCTCGTGGGACGCCGGCAGGGCCAGGCCGAGCAGGCCCTTGCTCGCCCAGTAGGGCGACCCGGGGCCGCTGTACCGCTGCGCGATGGGGCGCCACGGACCGTGCCAGCCGAGGGTGAGCAGGTCGCCTGGTCCCGGCACGTCGTGCTCGGCGAAGTGCCGCACGATCCGCGTCGCCGCCTCCCTGATCTGACCGGGGCGGCCGACTCCGGCGAAGGCCCCGGCCCAGAACGGCGCGGCGGCCGCGAAGCGGTAGGTGAGGCTGCGGCCCTGGATGAGCGGACCGCCGTCCGACCCGACGAGCGCCAGTGCGTCGTCGAGGTAGCGGGCCAGGTGCTCCCGGTCGGCCGCCGACCGTGTCGCCAGGTCGTCGCCCGCCGCCGACGCGACCTCCGCGGCGCCCGTCATCCGCTCCCACAGGGCCGGGTACAGGTGCAGGGCCCAGCCCGCGTAGTGGTCGTAGCTGCGTTCGGGACCGTCGGCGAACCAGCCGCCGGGCCGGCGGAACCGGTCGTGCGCCGCGAGGTCGTGCACCATGTCGTCGGCGGAGAACGGGCCGCCGACCGACCGGAGGAACGTCTCGACGACGATCCGGAACCAGACCCAGTTGTTGTCCGGGTAGCCGGGGTCGCCGACGACGGACGCGAGGTACTCGACGGTCCGTTCCTGCACGTCGGGCGACAGGCGGTCCCAGATCCACGGCCGCGTCATGTCGAGGATCAGGGCGAGCGAGGCCGCCTCGACCTTGGCCTGGCCGTGCTCGTCGGGCCGGGTCCAGCGCTCGGGGTGCGCGGGGTCGGTGCCTGCTGCCAGCCCTGCCGCGTACCGCTCGGCGAGGCCTGTCGGGTCCACCCCGTCCTCACCGGCGAGCCGGAAGCCGGCCAGCAGGAACGTGCGCGCGAACCCCTCGAGGCCGTCGACGGCGGTGCCGTACCCGCCCGGCTCGCCGGGCAGCGTGATGAGCGACCCGCTCGGCGAGGCGTACGGCCGGACCCCGGCCAGGAGACGGTCGGCGTAGGCGGCGAGCCAGGCGCGGGCCTCTGGCCCGCTCTGCAGGGCGGGGACGTGGTGGCTCATGCGACGAACTCCATGTCGGCGCGGGTCACGGCGCTCCGGGGGGCGTCGCCCCGCGCGTACCGCTCGAGCTCGTCGAGCGCCGCTGCGGTCATCCGCCGCGTCTCCGTACCGAGCGACCCCGCGATGTGCGGCGTGATCATGACGTTGGGCAGGTCGTACAGCACGGACGAGGCAGGCAACGGCTCCGGCTCCGTGACGTCGAGCATCGCGTAGATGCGGCCGGCCGAGCACTCGCGCTCCAGCGCCGCGGTGTCCACGACGGCTCCGCGCGCGGTGTTGATCAGGGTGGCGCCGTCCGCCATGAGCGCCAGCTCGCGGGCGCCGATCAGCTTGCGTGTCGAGGGCAGCTCGGGAACGTGCAGGGAGACGATGTCGGACGCGGCGAGCAGCTCGTCGAGCGGCACCAGCCGAGCGCCGGCCTCGGCCACCGCGGTGGCGTCCGCGTACGGGTCCGCGACGAGGATCTCGCGCGTCTCGGGGCCGGAACCCGGCACGGTCAGCCGCGCCACCACCTGGCGCCCGGTCCGGGAGAAGCCGACGATCCCGACCACCCGGTCCCGGTTGGACAGGACCTCGTGCTCGCCCAGGTAGGACCAGTCGTCGCGGCGCGTGCGGGCGATGTTCGCGAGGAACGGCGCCTTCTTGCCCGCCATGAAGATCGCGGCCACCGTGAACTCCGCGACCGGCAGGGCGTTCTCCGTGACGGCGTTGGTGACGAGCAGCCCGCGCTCCCACACGGCGTCGGACACGAGCGGCCGGACCGTGCCCGCGCAGTGCAGCACCGCACGCAGGTTCGGCGCGAGATCGAGGACCTCCGCCGTGATCCGGGGAGCACCCCACGAGGTGAGGAGCACCTCGACGTCCGCCAGCCGTTCCTTGGCCTCGGGCGTGTCGTAGGCGGTGACGCGTACCGGCTCGCCGAGCCGCGCGAGCTCGCGCAGCCGGGTTTCCTCCTCAGGACCGAACTGCATCTTCCGCGCTCGGTCGTCCATGACGAGCAGGACCTCAGGTCGCCGCACCACCGCTCTCCTCCCCATCGAGTTCGCGTTCGCCTGATCATCCAGCCGAACAGTTCCGATCAACTACGATCGAACGATTGCTCATTGAAGCCCACGCTGTACCGCCTTGGCAAGCCCCTGGCCCTCTGCGGGGAAATCCTCTACGATCATTTTCGATCACTGGAGGACAGCACATGACAGCAGCGCCGCTGCCTGCTCCCGACGTCACCGACCGGAGCTTCTGGGCGTCCGACCGCGTCGTCGAGGCCCTCGTACCGACGGAGGCGACGGCGGACGCCGAGCGCGGCACGCCCTGGCCGCAGACCCTCGCCTCGCAGTACGCCCGGTTCTTCCGCGACGGCGACCGCAGCGTCTACGAGGCGAAGGTGGCCGCCCGGCACGCGCGCCTCACCCGCGCCACGCTGGCGGCGCTGCTCGACCCGCACGCCGACCGGGTCGACGAGGTCGTCGACGGGGTCCTGCTGCTGTGCGAGCAGTCGTCCTGGTGCTGGGCGGCCCACGACGACACGTACACCCGGTTCGGCCGGGTCACGCCGACGGTCACCGAGCCGCATCTCGACCTCGGGGCGGGCGAGGTCGCCGCACAGCTCGCGTGGATCGACCACCTGCTCGGCCCGGTGCTCGACGAGCGTGCCCCCGGCGTGCGGTGGCGGATCCGGCTGGAGACCCAGGCCCGGGTGCTGCGGCCCTTCACCGAGCGCCGCGACTGGTGGTGGCTCGGCGTCGACCACCCGATCATGAACTGGAGCCCGTGGATCCAGGGGAACGTGCTGGCCGCCAACCTCGCGCTGGAGGAGGACCCGGACCGGCGCCGGGCCGTCACCGCGCTCGTCGCGGCGGGGATAACCGCCTACTGGGCGTCGCTGCCCGCCGACGGCGGGGTGGACGAGGGCTACAGCTACTGGTGGCAGGGCGCCGCCCGCGCGCTGGAGGCGCAGGACCTGCTCCGGTACGCGGGGATCGAGCCGGAGCCTGCGGCGCTGGAGCGCATCCACGCGACCATCGCCTTCCCGCACTCCATGCACCTCGGCGGCGACTGGTACGTCAACGTTGCCGACAGCGTCGCGCGCCCGCTCGCGACCTGGCCGTGGAACGTCGTGTACGCCTGGGCGCTGCGCGTGGGCGACGGCGCCGCCGCCCGGCACGCGGCCGCCCGGCGCGGGCTGCCGGGTGGCCTGTTCGACGAGCGCGCCTCCCTTGCCCGGGCGGTCCGCATGCTCTCCGATGCCGCGTGGGCCGAGGCGCCGACCGCCGCTTCGCCCCTGGTCGGGCGGGCGCACTTCCCCGCGACGGGCGTCGCCGTGGCGCGCTCGACGCCCGGGTCCGCGCGGGGCCTCGCGGTCTCGGTCAAGGGCGGGCACAACGACGAGAACCACAACCACGTGGACGTGGGCTCGGTCGTCGTGGCGCTCGACGGCGTGCCCGTGGTGGTCGACGCCGGCAAGCCCACGTACCGCGCGGGCACCTTCGGGCCGGACCGGTACGACCTGTGGATGGTCAGGGGCGACTGGCACAACGTCCCCCGGATCCGCGGGGTCGAGCAGGCCCCGGGCGAGCAGTTCCGCGCGCGCGGCTTCGACGTCTCGGACGGCGGGGCGCCGGGCCCTCGGGTCTGGCGCGCCCGCCTGGATCTCGGCGCGGCCTATCCGGTGGACGGGCTCGTCCGCTGGTGGCGCGAGACCACGCTGGACCCGGACGCCGACACGGTGACCGTCGAGGACTCCTGGCGGTTCTCGGACGCGGCGCCCCCGGCGTCCTCGGCATCTGCCGCCGGCGCGACGGCCTGGCACTGGCTCCTGGCCGGCGACGTCGCGCTCTCCCCCGGCCGCGCACAGGTCCGGTTCACCCCGGACGGCGGCCCGGCGAGGGCACGCGTACTCTCCCTGACCTGGGATCCTGATGCGGTCGACGCCGAGCTGGACGTGCGCGAGCTGGACGACCCCGAGCTGTCGGCCGTCTGGGGCGAACGTCTGACCCGGTTGCGGCTGACCGCGCGTACCGAGGCGCCGTCCGGCACGTTCCGAGTAACCATGAGACCCACCGGGTCCGTACCGCAGGAGGTTGCATGACTGAGGAAGCGCCGCTCCCCAGCGAGCGTCGGGCGCGCCTCATCGCGCGAGTGCGGCAGACCGGTTCGGCGCGCGTGAGCGACCTGTCACGCGTGCTCGGCGTGACACCCGTTACCGTGCGACGCGACCTCGCCCTGCTCGTCGCGGACGGCACGCTGGAGAAGGTGCACGGCGGTGCCCGGATCCCGGCCCGCAGCGCGGGCCTCGGCGCCCGCACGGACGCCGGCACCGGCATCCCTCGGCCCGCTCCGGCGTCCGAGGGCCGTGTCGACCAGCTCACCGTCGGCATGGTCGTGCCCTCCATCGAGTACTACTGGCCCGAGGTGATCCGTGGCGCGCGGGACGCCGCGCACGGAGCGGTGCGGCTGATCCTGCGCGGCGCGTCGTACGAGGTCGACCAGGTGCGGCGCCAGGTGGCCGCGCTCGTCGGGGAGGACGGCGGACAGGGCGTGGACGGCCTCCTCGTGGCACCGCCCGTCGACGGGCCCGAGGCCGCCGAGCTCGGCGAGTGGCTGGCCGGCCTGAACGTCCCGGTGGTGCTGATGGAACGGCGGCTTGCGGCCGGACCGTACCGCGAGCCGCTGGAGTCGGTGGCCACCGACCACGCGCTCGGCTCCGGTGTGGCCACGCGCCACATCGCGGAGCGCGGGCACCGGCGGGTGGGGCTGGTGACGTCGCGGACCAGCCCGACCTCGGCCGCCGTGCGGCGCGGCTTTCTCGCGGTGGCGGGCGAGCTGGGTCTCGACGTGGTGCTCGACCTGGAGACCGTGCCGATGTTCGACGCCGGCTGGGCCGACGAGGCCGCCGCCGTGCTGGACAGGTGCGCCGAGACCGGGGCCACCGCGCTCATCGTGCACTCCGACCGGGAGGCGATCTCGCTGGTCGAGCAGGCGCAGGAGCGCGGCGTTCGGGTACCGGCGGACCTCGCGGTGATCGCGTACGACGACGAGGTCGCCGGCCTGGCCGATCCGCCGCTCACCGCGGTACGGCCGCCCAAGGCGGCGATCGGCGCGGGCGCGCTGGAGCTCCTGCTGCGCCGCCTCGCGTCCCGGGCGGACGCCGCGGCGGCGCCGGGCAGCGAGGGTGGCGACGCGGTGACCGGGGCGGACCGCCCCGTACACCGCATAGAGCTGAGCCCGCGCCTGGTCGTGCGCGCGTCGAGCGCCCCGCACGAGTAAACCGTTGAGTGCTGGGTATTTGCGCCGTAGAGGCGTCGCAGCGCACAAATACCCAGCACTCAACGGGCCGGGACGGGGGCCGGCCACGACCCACCGCTTTCGCGCGGCGGGTCATAGCGCCGCAGGGAGCTGCTCTCGCGCACCACGTCGCGGAGCGCCGTCAGGTCGCCGGACACGACGCCGACCGCGCGTGCCTGCACGAGCACGTTCCCGAGCGCCGTCGCCTCGACCGGTCCCGCGATCACGGGCAACCCCGCCGCCTCGGCCGTGAGCCGGCACAGCAGCTCGTTCTGCGACCCGCCGCCGACCACGTGCACCGCGTCCACGACCACGCCTGCCAGGGCAGATGCCTCCCGGATCGCATGGGCGGACGCGGCGGCGAGGCTGTCGAGGATCACGCGGACCAGGGCCGGCCGCGCACTGACCGTGTCCGGACGAAGCTCGACGCCGAGACGGGCGACGGCGTCGGAGACCCGGCGGGGCATGTCGCCAGGGGCGAGGAACTCGTCGCCGTCGACGTCCACGAGGCAGCGCCCTCCTGGCTCGGCCTCCGCCGCTGTGAGCAGGCCTGGCAGGTCGACGGGCGCGCCGTCCGCCGCCGCCCAGGCCCGGACGCACTCGTCGAGCACCCACAGCCCCATGACGTTGCGCAGGTACCGGACCGTGCCGTCGAGCCCGAGCTCGTTGGTGAAGTTCGCGGCGCGGCTCGCCTCGGTGAGCACGGGAGCCGGCAGCTCCAGCCCGACGAGCGACCATGTCCCCGACGAGATGTACGCCGCAGAGGCCCCGAGCGGGGCCGCCGCCACGGCGGAGGCCGTGTCGTGCGAGGCGACCGCGAGCACGGGCACGTCGCCCAGCCCCGTCGCCTCCCGTACCTCGGGCAGCAGGTGCCCGACGGCGGCGCCGGGCTCGACGAGCTCCGGCAGCCGCTCGCGGAGGCCGGCGAGCTCGGGCCGCGCTGCGGCGAGCCGGTCCAGGAGGTCGGCCGACCAGTCGCGCGAGCGAGCGTCGAGCAGCCCGGTGGTCGACGCGTTGGTCACCTCGGCGACCCGCCGCCCGGTGAGCCGGTGGACGACCAGATCGGGGATCAGCAGAAGCTGCTCGGCGCGCGCCCACTCGTCCGGCCCGCCGTTGGTCGAGCCTGCCGAGGCCTCCGCGACGAGCTGGAACTCCGTGGTGAACGGCAGATGCTGCAACCCGTTGACCGCGTAGTGGTCCGCGAACGAGATCTGCCGGTAGAGCTCGTCGGCGACCCCGTCGGTGCGCACGTCCCGGTAGCAGTGCGGGTCCGCCACCAGCGTGCCGGCGTCGTCGAGCAGCCCGTAGTCGACCGCCCACGAGTCGACGCCGATCCCACGGATCTCGACGCCCCGTTGGTGCGCGACCTCGCCGGCGGACCGCAACCCGTCGAGGATCCCGCGCCACAGCACACCCATGTCCCAGCGGAGCTCGCCGCGCTCGCCGGGTACGGGTCCGTTGGGGAACCGCCCGCACTCGACGAGCTCGACCTGCCGGCCGTCCACCACGCCGAGCATCACCCGGCCGCTGGTCGCGCCCAGGTCGATCGCGACGAAGCCGGCGGCCTGCTCGGCCGGTGGCTGTGGGCTCACCGCAGGAACGCCGCTGACACGCCCGCGTCGACAGGCACGTGCAGGCCCGTCGTGTGCGAGAAGTCGGACGTGCAGAGCGCGAACACGGCGGCCGCCACGTTCTCGGGCAGCACCTCGCGCTTGAGCAGGGTGCGCTGCGCGTAGAACTCGCCGAGCTTCTCCTCCGGCACGCCGTACACGGCCGCCCGGTTGGCCCCCCAGCCCGACGCGAAGATGCCCGACCCGCGCACCACGCCGTCCGGGTTCACGCCGTTCACGCGGATGCCGTGCTCCCCCAGCTCCGCGGCGAGCAGCCGCACCTGGTGCGCCTGGTCGGCCTTGGCCGCAGAGTAGGCGATGTTGTTCGGCCCGGCGAACACCGAGTTCTTGGAGGAGATGTAGACGATGTCGCCACCCAGCCCCTGGTCGACCAGCACCCGAGCCGTTTCACGTGAGACCAGGAACGAGCCCTTGGCCATGACAGCGTGCTGGAGATCCCAGTCGGCCTCTGTGGTGTCGAACAGCGACCGGGACAAGGACAGGCCGGCGTTGTTCACCACGAGGTCGACGCCGCCGAACGCGAGCACCGCCTCCCGGATCCCGGCCTGCACGGCGGCCTCGGACGAGACGTCCATCGCGACACCGATCGCGACGTCCGCCGAGCCCAGCTCGGCCGCGACGTCGGTCGCCCTGGCAAGATCCAGATCCGCGACCACCACGCACGCGCCCTCGGCGGCGAGCCGCTGCGCGATCGCCTTGCCTATGCCCGACGCCGCCCCCGTCACCAGGGCGACCCTCGTCGCCAGCGGCTTCGGCGCGGGCATGCGCCGCAGCTTCGCCTCCTCGAGCGCCCAGTACTCGATGCGGAACTTCTCGTCCTCGGCGATCGGCGCGTAGGTCGAGATCGTCTCCGCGCCGCGCATCACGTTGATCGCGTTGACGTAGAACTCGCCGGCCACGCGCGCCGTCTGCTTGTCGCGCCCGTACGAGAACATGCCGACGCCCGGCACCAGCACGATCGCCGGGTCGGCGCCGCGCATGGCGGGCGGCTCCTCGCCGCGGGCCCGCGCCGCCGCCGCGCCCCGCTCGTAGTAGGCGGCGTAGTCGGCGCGGTACGCCTCGTGCGCGGCCCGGAGCGCGGTCACCGTCTCCTCGACGGTTGCCGACGTCGGGACGTCCACCACCAGCGGCTTCACCTTGGTGCGGAGGAAATGGTCGGGGCACGAGGTGCCGAGCCCGGCGAGCGGCAGCAGCCGCTCCCGCGCGAGGAAGTCCAGCACGACGTCGGAGTCGGTGAAGTGGCCGACCTGCGGCGCGTCCGCTGACGCGATGCCGCGGATCACCGGGGCGAGCGCTGCCGCCCGGGCACGCCGTTCGGCGTCGGGCAGGGGTTCGTAGCCGGGGCGGACCGCCCCGAAGGGGTGGGTACCGAGGGCCGCCGTCCGCGACTCGATGAACGCCTCGGCGCGCCGGATGATCCCGAGCGAGCGCTCCTCCGCCTCGTCCGACGTGTCACCCCAGGCGGTGATGCCGTGCCCGCCCAGGATGCAGCCGATGGCCTGCGGGTTCGTGGCCTTGATCGCCGCGATGTCGAGGCCGAGCTGGAAGCCGGGACGGCGCCACGGCACCCAGACGACCTCGGAGCCGAAGATCTCGCGGGTGAGCGCCTCGCCGTCGGCCGCGGCGGCCAGCGCGATCCCCGAGTCGGGGTGGAGATGGTCCACGTGGGCGGCGTCGACCAGGCCGTGCATGGCCGTGTCGATCGACGGCGCCGCGCCGCCCTTCCCGTGCAGGCAGTAGTCGAACGCGGCGACCATCTCGTCCTCGCGGTCCAGGCCGGGGTACACGTCGACGAGCGCGCGCATCCGGTCGAGCCGCAGCACGGCGAGGCCCTGGGGCCGGAGCGTGCCGAGGTCCCCGCCGGAACCCTTGACCCACAGCAGCTCGACGGGCTCGCCCGTCACGGGGTCGGTGGCGGTCCCCTTCGCGGACGTGTTGCCACCCGCGTAGTTGGTGTTGCGAGGGTCGGCGCCCAGCCGGTTCGAGCGGGCGACGAGCGAGGTGACCGTCGGGTCGTCCGTCGCGTCGGCAGTCTGGTTCGTCATCGGGCTGCTGCTTCCGTCTCTGTGGGTTCTGCCCCGTCGGTCGAGCCTGGCGGGACCGAGGTCGCGGCCAGCTCGGCCGGCGGGGGCGTCACGGCAAGGTGGTCGGGTGCTTCGTGCGGCGTGCCGACGAGACCGTCGGCGGTGAGCCAGACCGCGATACGCGCGATGCTGCGCGCCGCGCCGGCGGTGTGTGGCTCGTTGAGGTGGCCGTGATAGGTGCTGTCCTCCCGCACGAGCAGCACGTCGACGCCGGCCGCCGCGAGCTCCGCGCAGTACGCCTCGCCCGAGGCAGCGCGTCGTGGTCGGACGTGACGACGAACGTGGGCGGCAGCCCGCGCAGGTCCTGCCCTCCGGGGTGGGCGTACGGAGAGATCGGCAGGTCGCTGCCGCCCAGGTAGTTGGCGCCCATGGCGCGCATCGCCTCGGGCGGGAAGCTCCGGTCGGGCGGCAGGGCGGCGATCTTCTCGGCCAGCTCGGGGCTCGGCGCTGGGAGCTCGTAGTGGGCGACGGGGTAGGCCAGCACGATCGACCGGGGCTGCGGGCCGCCCGCGTCGCGCAGGCGGAGCGACGCACCGGCCGCCAGGTTGCCACCGGCGCTCGCCCCGCCCAGCGACCAGCGCTCGGGGCCGACGCCCAGACCGGCGTCCCGCGCCCAACCGTAGGCGAACGTGACCTCCTCGGACGCGACGGGGAACCGCACCCCGTCAGGTGCCGCGGAACCGGGACCGGGCGGGTCCCGGTAGTCGAGATCCGGTGCGAGCCGGTAGTCGACGCTCACGACCACCACGCCGACGTCGGCGAGCCGCCGCGCCACCCAGTCGGCCTCCGGCATGTCGAGGTCGCCGTGCATGAACGCACCGCCGTGCGCCCACACCAGGCCGGCCACCCGGTCGACGCCGGACGCCGGCTCGTAGACCCGCACCCTCAGGTCGCCGTGCGGGCCGTCGAGCAGGCGGTCCCCGACGACGCCGCTCACGCGCCCCATCCGGCCTGCGCGCCCCCGACCCGCTCTGCGGCGATCTTCTCGGCGTACCCGGAGGCCGCGAAGGCGGCCCTGGGGTCGGGGTCGAGGCCCATCTCCTCGCGCACCTGCGCCACGAGCGGGCGGACGTCGGTGTCGTACGCGTCCATGAGCACGGCGTGCGCGCCGAGCACGTCACCCGAGAGCTGGGCGGCCGTGAGCGCCTCGGCGTCGACGAGCAGGGCCTTCGCCGTCGCCTCCTGGACGTTCATGACCGAGCGGATCTGCGCGGGGATCTTGGGCTCGATGTTGTGGCACTGGTCGAGCATGAAGTTGACGCCGCTGTCCGGCGCGTGGGCGCCGGCCGAGACGATCTCGTGCATGATCCGGAAGAGCTGGAACGGGTCGGCGGCGCCGACCATGAGGTCGTCGTCGGCGTAGAAGCGGCTGTTGAAGTCGAAGGCGCCGAGGCGTCCCTGGCGCAGGAGCTGCGCCACGATGAACTCGATGTTGGTGCCCGGCGCGTGGTGGCCCGTGTCGAGCACGACCTTGGCCCGGTCACCAAGGGCCATGACGTGCAGCAGGGACGTGCCCCAGTCCGGCACGTCGGTGACGTAGAACGCGGGCTCGAAGAACTTGTACTCGAGCACCATGTGCTGGTCGTCGTCGAGCGCGGCGTAGATCTCGGCCAGCGACTCGGCGATCCGGTCCTGCCGGGCCCGGATCGAGTCCTGGCCCGGGTAGTTGAGGCCGTCGGAGAGCCAGACCTTGAGGTCCTTGGAGCCCGTCGCCCGCATGACGTCGATGCACTGCTTGTGGTGGTCGACCGCCTTGGCCCGCACCCTGGGATCGGGGTGGGCGAGGGAACCCAGCATGAAGTCGTCGTCCTGGAAGACGTTCGAGTTGATCATGCCGATCCGCACGCCCAGGTCCTCGGCGTGCCGGGCGAGCGCCCCGAAGTCGTCGACGAGGTCCCAGGGGATGTGCAGGCTGACCCGCGGCGCGACGCCGGTGTACTGGTGCACCTGTGCGGCGTCGGCCAGCTTCTCGAACGGGTCGCGCGGTACGCCCGGCTGGCCGAAGACCTTGAACCTCGTTCCCGAGTTCCCGAACGCCCATGACGGCAGCTCGATCGTCTGCTGCCGGAGCGCGGACCTGGCCGCCTCGGCACGTGCGGATGCCGCCATGGCGTCCTCCCTCTCTAGCGCACTACCCTGTGCGTGTTGAAACGATTCATCCCGACCCTAATCTGCGACCGACGAGGCGGTCAAGGCCACTACGGTCCTGTGATCGGTAAAAAAGTCAGGTGATCGGCAACCCGGGTTGCCGATCACCTGACGTTCTACCGATCACAGGATGACCGCAGAGGTCAGAAGTCGAAGTCCGCGATGTTGGTCTCGTCGAAGACGTATGGGTCGCCGAGCAGGACCTCGCCGTCCGTCCCCACCGTGAACTCGCCCAGGCGGCCCGCGGTGAAGGTCTCGCCCTCCTCGCCGGTGATGTCGCCGGCCGCCAGGGCCGCTGCGGCCTGCGTCGCCAGGTAGCCGAGGTCGGTCGGGTTCCACAGCGCGAACGCCTCGACGGTCCCGTCCTCGACGTACTCGCGCATCTGGTTGGGCGTGCCGAGCCCGGTCACCGCGACCTTGCCCTTGTACTCCGACGTCGACACGTAGCGGGCCGCCGCTGCGATGCCGACGGTGGTGGGCGAGACGATCCCCTTGAGGTCGGGGTGCGACTGCAGCAGCGCGGCGGTCTTGTCGAACGAGGTCTGGTCATCGTCGTCGCCGTAGACGGTCTCGACCAGCTCGATGTCCGGGTAGTCGGAGGCCAGCTTCTCCTCCATGAGCGCGATCCACGCGTTCTGGTTGGTGGCATTGGCGGACGCCGAGAGGATGGCGATCTCGCCCTCGCCGCCGATCTGGTCGGCGACCAGCTCGAGCTGCTTGTCGGCGATGCCCTCCGGCGAGGCCTGGTTGACGAACAGGTCCCGGAACTGCGGCTCGGTGTCGGAGTCGAACGTGACCACCTTGGTGCCCGCCGACCGCGCCTCCTCCAGCGCGTCGCCGATCGCCGTCGGGTCGTTGGCCGAGACCACCAGGGCGCCGACCCCCTGCTGGGCCGCCGTGTTGATGAACGGCACCTGGGCGTCGGGCGAGGCGGCGTCCGGCCCGACCTCCTCGACCGTGGCGCCCAGCTCCTCCGCCGCCTCCTGCGCGCCCGCCGTCGACGCCTCGAAGTACGGGTTGCCCAGGTTCTTGGGCAGTACGGTGATCGTCACCGCGTCGTCACCACCGCCGCCCCCGCCGTCGCCCGAACCGCAGGCGGCAAGGCCCAGCGCCAGCGCGGCGGCCGTACCGGCCGCGAGCACAGATGTGAACTTCATCGTTCGTCTCCCTACGTTCGCTGCCCGACGGCGGAGCCGCCATCGGGGTCCCCGTGAGCCCCCGCGGCGAAGCGAGGAGGCTCAGGGGGTGAGGCGGCGCTCCGCCGTCGGACTCTCAGGCCGCCCGCAACACGCGGGGCGACCACGGACACGACCAGCGCCGTGCCGATCACTATGTTGATGACGTTGACCGTCACGCCCTCCAGGCGTAGCGCGCTGCCGAGCACCCCGATGAGCAGGACGCCCGCGACCACCCCGTGGATCGCGCCGCGCCCGCCGAAGATCGACACCCCGCCGAGCAGCACGGCGGCGACCACCTGCAGCTCCATGCCCGTCGCGTTGTCGCCGCGCGCGCTGCCGTAGCGCAGCGTGTAGTAGACGCCCGCGAGCGCCGAGACCGCCCCGGACAGCACGAACAGGATCAGCAGGGTCCGCTTGAGGTCGACACCGGAGAACCGGGCGGCCTCGCTGCTGCGGCCGATGTCCAGCACGTTCCGCCCGAACGGTGTCGCGTGCAGGAGCACCGCGAAGAGGGCGATCGCGAGGAGCAGCCCGAGGGTGATGACCGGGTAGGGCGACTCCCCCAGCTTTGCGGTGGCGCCGTCGGTCCAGGACTCGGGGAAGCCGGTGACCGCCGTCGTGCCGAGCAGGCCGACGGCCAGGCCGCGGTAGAGGGCGAGCGAGCCGATGGTGACCGCCAGCGACGGCAGACCCGCGTACGCGACCAGTGCGCCGTTGATCGCGCCGCACACCGCGCCGAGCAGCACCGAGACCAGCAGCGCGGCCCACAGGCCGAGCCCCGCCTGGTGGAGCAGCCCGAAGGCGACGCTGGACAGGCCGACCACCGAGGCGACCGACAGGTCGATCTCCCCGGTGGCGATGATGAGCGTCATCGGGAGCGCGATGAGCAGCACGGGGGCGACGTCGAGCACCAGGTAGGTGATCGTGAGCGGGCCGTCGAAGCCCTGCACCGCCGAGGAGGCGACGACCCAGGCCACGACGAGGATCAGGACGGTGAGCATCTCGCGGGTGAGCAGCGCGCGCTGCCACCACGGGCGGGCATGGGTTCTCATGCGGTCGCCTCCTCGCTGTCGCCCTGGCGGCCGGCTACATGGTCGTCCGGGCCGGTGTCTCGCTCGGCGGCCAGGCGGCGCGAGCGCCGGCCGGCGAGCACCCGGTCCAGCGCGATGGCGCCGATGATGAGCGCGCCCACCACCGCGCGCTGCCAGAAGTCGGGGATGCCGACGACGGGCAGCGCCCGGTTGATCGTCAGCAGCAGCATCGCGCCGAGCGCGGCGCCCGCCACCGTGCCGCTGCCGCCGAAGATCGCCACGCCGCCCACGACGACGGCGCCCACCACCTGCAGCTCCATCCCGGTGCCCGCACCCGACGAGACGGTCCCGTAGCGGGCGGCGAACATCACCCCGGCGAGCCCGGCGAGGGCGCCGCCCAGGGCGAACGCCCCGAGCAGCCGGCGTCGGACCGGCAGGCCCTGGAGGGCCGCTGCGTCGGGGTCGGAGCCTATGGCGTAGAGCTGCCGCCCGCCGCGCGAGGTGTGCAGGTAGTGCGCGACGGCCGCGAGCACCACGGCGGCGACGATGGTCAGCACCGGCACGCCAAGCACCTGCTGCGTGCCCAGGCCGAGGAAGGCGCGCGGCATGTCGCCCGCGTCGATCCGGTCGCTGCCTGCCCAGGTGAGGGTCACGCCGCGGTAGACGTACAGGGTGCCGAGCGTGATGACGAGGGCTGGCACGCGGGCGAACGCGACGATCGAGCCGTTGACCAGGCCGAGCAGCGCGCCGGCGGCGACGGCGACCAGCGCCACCACGACTATCGGCAGGTCGGGCGCCGCCATGAACAGGCGACCCGTCAGATAGGCCGTGAGGCCGAGCACCGAGCCGACGGAGAGGTCCACGTTCCGCGTGATGACCACCACCGCCTGGCCCACGGCGAGCACGACGAGGATCGCGGGCGTGAGCAGCAGGTCGCGCCAGCCGCCCGCGCTGAGCAGGAAGCCGGGCTGGATCGCGGTGGTCACGCCGATCACCACCAGGAGGGCGAGGGCTATGCCCGCCTCACGACGCCGCAGGACGTTCCTCATGCCGCCCCCTCGGTCTCGGGGCCGCCGGTCTTGGGGCTGGTCTCCCTGCCGCCGGTCTCCCTGCCGCCGGTCTCGGGGCCGCTCCGGACGGCGCCCGGCGTCGCCGCGCGCATCACCGCCTCCGGCGTCGCCTCCGCGCGGCTGAGCTCCGCGACGATGCGCCCCTCGCGCACCACGAGCACCCGGTCGGCCATACCCAGTACCTCCGGCAGCTCGGACGAGATCATCAGGACGGCCAGCCCCTCGGCGGCCAGGGTAGACAGCAGCCGGTGCACCTCGGCCTTGGTGCCGACGTCGATCCCGCGGGTGGGCTCGTCGACGATCAGCACCTTCGGCCCGGTGGCCAGCCACTTCGCCAGGACCACCTTCTGCTGGTTGCCGCCGCTCATGGTGGTGGCGAGCGCGTCGAGCGCCCGTGCCTTCACCTCGAGCCGGCCGGACCAGTCCCGCGCGAGCCGCGCCTCGGCGCCGGGCAGCAGGATGCCGAGACGGGCCAGGCGCCCCCGCGCGGGCCCGTCCCCGCGGGCGCCGTCCTCGTCCCCTGGGCCGCGCCGTCGTCGAAGTGCGACCGAGGAGATGTTGCGCCCGACCGACGACTCCGTGACCAGGCCCTGCAGCCGCCTGTCCTCGGGGACCAGGGCGAGGCCGGCGGCGATGGCCGCCGCGGGGTCACCCGGTCGCAGCGGCCGTCCGCCGACGGTGACCCGGCCGGCGTCGTACCGGTCGACGCCGAACACCGCGCGCGCGATCTCGCTGCGCCCGGCCCCGACGAGGCCAGCGAGGCCGACGATCTCGCCCGCCCGCACCTCGAAGGACACGTCGTGGAACGTGCCCGTCGACTCCAGGCCGGCTACCCGCAGCACCACCTCGCCGGCGGTGCTCGGCACCTTCGGGTAGAGCTCGGCCACGTCGCGACCCACCATGCGGCGCACGAGGTCGTCGGGCGTGACGTCGGCGACGGCGTCCGTCGAGACGTGCTCGCCGTCGCGCATGACGGTCACGGTGTCGCAGAGGTCGACCACCTCGTCGAGGCGGTGCGAGATGAAGACGACGGCGCGGCCGGCGTCGCGCAGCCCGCGGGCGACCGCGAACAGGCGACGTACCTCGACCGCGCTCAGCGCCGCCGTCGGCTCGTCCATGACGAGGAGGCGGGCGTCCAGGGAGATCGCCTTGGCGATCTCGACGATCTGCTGGTCCGCTATGGAGAGCCCTTCGGCGGGACGGTCGGGATCCAGGTCGACGCCGAGGTCCCGGAACAGTCCCCTGGCGCCATCGCGCATGGCGCGCCGGTCGATCCGGCGGAACCGGCCGAGCGGCTCGCGGCCCAGGAAGATGTTCTCCGCGACGGTCAGGTCGGGGAAGCTCGCGGGCTCCTGATGGATGACGGCGACGCCGGCGGCCTTGGCCTCCGCGGGACCGGCGAAGTCGACGGGCTCCCCGTCGAGCTCGACGGTGCCGGCGGAGCGGCGGTGCACGCCGCCCACGATCTTGACCAGCGTGGACTTGCCCGCGCCGTTCTCCCCGACAAGGGCGTGGATGCTGCCCGGCTGGACCACCAGGGTCCCGGAACGGAGCGCTGCCACCGGCCCGAAGGACTTGGCAACCCCTTCGAGGCGCAGCGTCGGTACGGCGTTCGGCATCTCTCTCCGTCGAGCTGTGCGGGCGGTCGACGATGACCGCAGGTCTCCCACTGAACCGTTGAATCGTTCAAACAGGTACTCGGAAGATAGACCCGCCAGGTCAGAGCGTCAAGAAGTTCCGGCGCGTCCGTTGCCGTGCTGTTCCGCTTACGGGACTCTAGGTCGATCAGGGGCGAAGTCAGCCCACGCACCTTCCCGGAGGGACCGAAGATGAGCCAACCAACGGCCGAGGAACGCGCCGCCCTCGGTGAGGAACCAACCGAGCTCAAGCGGGTGATGGGGCCCAAGCTGCTCCTGCTGTTCATCGTGGGCGACATTCTCGGTACCGGCGTCTACGCACTCACCGGCGACGTCGCCGCGGAGGTCGGCGGTGCGGCATGGGCGCCGTTCATCGTCGCCTTCCTCGTCGCGCTCGTCACGGCGTTCTCGTACCTGGAGCTGGTCACCAAGTACCCGCGGGCGGCCGGCGCCGCGCTCTACACGCACAAGGCGTTCGGCGTCCATCTGCTCACGTTCATGGTCTGCTTCACGGTCATGTGCTCGGGCATCACCTCGGCCTCGACCGCGTCGCGCGCCTTCGCCTCGAACCTGGCGGTCGGCTTCGGGCTGGACGAGACCAACGCTGGACTCATCATCACCGTCGCACTGATCTTCATGGCCGTGGTCGCGGCCGTGAACCTGCGCGGCGTCGGTGAGAGCGTCAAGGCCAACATCTTCCTCACGCTGGTGGAGCTGTCCGGTCTGCTGCTCGTCATCATGATCGGCTTCTACGCGGTGTTCGCCGGACGGACGGACTTCAGCCGCACCATCATCTTCGACGACCCGGGCGACAAGGGTGCGTTCTTCGCCGTCACGGCGGCGACGTCCCTGGCGTTCTTCGCGATGGTCGGCTTCGAGGACTCCGTGAACATGGCGGAGGAGACCCGGGACCCGGTCAGGAACTTCCCGAAGATGATGATCACCGGCATCAGCATCACCGGGATCATCTACGTGCTCGTCGCGCTGTTCGCCGTCGCGATCGTGCCGGTGGGCGACCTGGCCGCCAGCGACACACCGCTCGTGACCGTCGTGGAGACAGCGGCCCCGGGCATACCCGCCGGCGACATCCTGCCGTTCATCTCGATGTTCGCCGTCGCCAACTCGGCCCTCATCAACATGCTCATGGCCAGCCGACTGCTGTACGGCATGGCCAAGCAGAACGTGCTGCCCGGGGTCCTGGGGCGGGTCGGCGCCCAGCGCCGGACACCGTGGGTCGCCATCCTCGTCACCACTGCCATCTCGTTCGGGCTGATCTACTTCGTCAGCCGCGACCCCGAGAACGACGTCGTCAAGGCGCTGGGCGGCACCACGGCGCTGCTGCTCCTGGCCGTCTTCGCCATAGTGAACGTCTGCGTTCTCGTGCTGCGCAGGGACCCGATCGAGCGCAAGCACTTCGTGGCACCGACGGTGCTGCCGGTGCTCGGCGCGCTCGCCTGCCTGTTCTTCGTCGGGCCGTGGACCGGCCGGGACGTCCTCCAGTACCAGATCGCCGGCTGGCTGCTCGGTATCGGCCTCGTCCTGTGGATCCTGATGTGGATCACTAACCGGCTGCTCGGCCAGCGCACCGCCATCACCGACCTCGAGGCGATCAACGAGCCGGAGGGCGGCGTCAACTAACCCCCTTCGCCGAGGTAGAGCGCTTGTCCGGACACCTGCTCTACTTCGCCGACCGGCCGTCGCCGAGGTAGAGCGTCTGTCCGGACAGGCGCTCTACCTCGG
>NZ_JBHXBG010000056.1:0-31072 GCF_042726755.1 Promicromonospora sp. NPDC060271
GTCGAGGCCTCTCGACAGGCCCGGCCTCCGTGCGGGTGTCAGGACTCCGCGGCCGCCCGCTCCTTGACCCGCTCCTTGAGCCGCGGCACGACGTTCTTGTAGACCGACGGGTTGATCGGCAGGAGCCACTGGATGGTCTGGGCGGTGGTGCTGATGTTCACGCCGGCCTCGTCGAGCGTCTCGTCGATCTGGTGCATCGAGAACGGGATGACGTTGGTGCCGCGGGCGTGCTTGCCGCCCGTGCGCTTCTCCATCCAGGCCACGCGCTCCGCGACGTGCTTGCGCCGCTCCTCGATCGGCGGCAGCTCGACGACGCCGGCCAGGTACGCGGCGATCCAGATGGCGCCGGCCTCGGCGGACAGCGGCGAGAACAGCGACGAGTTGTAGCCGGCGAAGGTCAGGTTCGGCACGCCCTCGGGCAGGATCTGGCGGTAGAGCTGGTAGTTGCCCTGGTCGTCCACCAGGCGGGCGGCGATGGCGTCGTCGAGGAACGGCACGCGCTGGTGGAACCCGGTACCGCAGACCACGAGCTCGGCGGGGATCCGGGCGCCGTCGCTCAGCACGGCCACAGGGTGGTCGTCCTCGACCTCGAACCGCTCGATCTCCGTGTCGCGGTGGACCTTGATGGTCCCGTCGGCGACCTGCTCGTAGAACCCGTCGGTGGACAGCGACACCGTGCTGTTGGCGATGTCGGCGAACTCGCCGTGCGGGACCAGCCCGAGCTTCTTGAGCTTGAACTGCCAGGTCGCGACGGATCCGATGCTCGAGAGCATGCTCGCGCGCACCTTGTCGCCGGGGCCGTGCAGGAACCGCTCCATGCCGTTGTCCAGCTCCTGGTAGCGGAACAGCGCCTCGCCGAGGCGGGACAGCAGCAGGTACTTCATGTTCAGGGTGCTGGCGATGCGCTTGGGCATCTTCCACAGCAGGCGCCGGGCGACGACGGTGGTGGACTTGGCCACCTGGCCGATCTCGGCGGCGACGTCGCACGCCGACTTGCCGTACCCGACCACCACCACGTGCTTGTCGCGGGCGTCGTCCAGCGTGTTGAGCTGGCTGGAGGCGACGAGCTTGCCGCCGGCGCGGACGAGGTCGGCGTACCCCTCGTACTGCGGGAAGACCGGGTCGGAGAAGATCCCGTTCGCGACCACCAAGTGGTCGAACCGCTCGGGCGCGGAGACCGGCGCGCCGATGCGCCGTGCGGTGATCATCCAGCCGTCCTCCGCGTCGGTCAGCTCCGCGCGGACGACCTCGGTGGCGAGCCGCAGGACGGGGCGCAGCTCGAACTTCGCGACGTAGCGCTCGAGGTAGGCCTGGACCTGCTCGCCGGTGGGCCACTCGGGGTAGTCCCGGGGCATCGGCAGGTCCGAGAAGGCGTAAGAGTCCTTGTTGTTCTGCGTTCGGAGGCCCGAGTACCGGCGGGTCGCGCTCCACACCCCGCCGACGTCCGGCGCCTTCTCGAAGACTGTGACGTCGTGCTCGAACTCGCGGAGGATCTTCGCGGTGGCCAGTCCTGCGAAACCGGCACCGACGACGGCGATCTTCAAGGGGCCCCTGCTCTCAGTAGATTTCCGGCATTTTTCACGAATGGTAGTCGCGCCGGACCCTGTGCGATAGGGGTCGATCGGGGCGAATGCCCAGGTCGGCTGACCTTTCGGAACAGGGGACGGTGACACGCCACTCGAATGTCAGTGGTTCAGTCCATGATTGTGTCTGTGAGCGAGACGACAGGCATCCCGGAACGTGAAGAAGCCACGAGCGACGAGGCCACCGCACAGCGGCGGTGGGCCGAGCTCGTGGCCGGGATCGAGGAGGACCGGCGGGCGTACTACGAGAACGACGCACCGAAGTCGTCGGACGCCGACTACGACATGCGGCTGCGTGAGCTGGAGGAGCTCGAGGCGGCACACCCCGCCCTCGTGACGCCGGAGTCACCGACGCAGAGCGTCGGCGGCACCGCGGTGGCGGGCTTCGTCACGGTGGAGCACATCGAACGCATGCTCTCGCTCGACAACGCGTTCAGCACCGACGAGCTGGCGGTGTGGGCGGAGAAGGTCAACCGTGACCTCGGTACGGACCGTCCGGGGCTGCTGTGCGAGGTCAAGATCGACGGCCTCGCGATCTCCCTCGTCTACGAGAAGGGGCGCCTGGTGCGCGGCGTCACGCGCGGCGACGGGCGAGTCGGCGAGGACGTGACCCGCAACGTGCTGCGGATCGCCGAGATTCCGCAGACCCTCACGGGCGAGGGGCACCCCGACGTCGTCGAGGTGCGCGGCGAGGTGTTCATCCCGGTCGCCACCTTCACGCGGCTCAACGAGCTGCAGGCCGAGCTGCGCGAGCGAGCCGTCGAGGACGCCCGCGAACGGTCCGGGCGGAACCCCGGCGGCAAGGAGTTCGACGTCGAACGGGCGCGCATCGCAGCGCTCCGCCGGTTCCCCCAGTTCGCCAACCCGCGGAACGCCGCGGCCGGTGGCCTGCGGCAGCTGCTGGAGAACAAGGACGGGCTCGAGCTGGAGGCGGGTCTCGCCCGGGTGGAGGGTCTGCGCATGTACGCGCACGGTGTGGGCGCGCTGCAGTGGCAGGAGGGCGAGCACGCGGAGCTGGAGCGGCAGTCCGACGCGTACACCCTGTTCGAGCAGTGGGGCATCCCGGTCTCCCCGCACAACCGGGTGGTCGACGGGCTGGACGGGGCGCTCGAGATGATCGAGTACTTCCGCGAGCACCGGCACGACATCGAGCACGAGCTCGACGGCATCGTCCTCAAGGTCGACGCCCTCGCGCGGCAGCGCCGGCTGGGTTCCACCAGCCGCGCGCCGCGCTGGGCCATCGCGTTCAAGTACCCGCCGGAGGAGGTCAACACGCGCCTGCTCGCCATCCAGGTCGGCGTGGGCCGTACCGGCAGGGCCACCCCGTACGCCGTGATGGAGCCGGTGAAGGTCGCGGGCTCCACGGTGCGTCAGGCGACGCTGCACAACCAGGACGTGGTGCGCGCCAAGGGCGTGCGTATCGGCGACGTCGTGGTGCTGCGCAAGGCAGGTGACGTCATCCCGGAGATCGTCGGGCCGGTGTCCGCCCTCGCCGACGACGGCTATCCGCGCGAAGACTTCGTCATGCCGGCGGAGTGCCCGGAGTGCGGCACGCCCCTGCGCCCCATGAAGGAGGGCGACGTCGACCTGCGCTGCCCGAACGCGGAGTCGTGCCCGGCTCAGGTGCGTGGGCGCGTCGAGCACATCGGTTCGCGCGGCGGCCTCGACATCGAGGTCCTCGGCGAGGTCACCGCCGCGGCGCTCACACAGCCGGACGTGCCGGAGACGCCGCCGCTGGTCACCGAGGCCCAGCTCTTCTCGCTCACGCTCGACCAGCTCCTGCCCATCGAGGCAGTGGTCCGCGATGCGGAGACCGGCCTGCCCAAGGTGGACGACGACGGCGTCGCGCGCCGGCGGACCCCGTTCCGGCGCAAGCTGTCGTACAGCAAGGCGCAGCGCGCCGCGGCCGAGGAGGCCGGCGAGACCCTGGACGAGTGGGCGCCGTCGGCCAGCGCGACCAAGCTCCTGGAGGAGCTGGAGCGCGCCAAGACGAAGGAGCTGTGGCGCAAGCTCGTCTCCCTGAACATCCGGCACGTCGGACCGGTGGCGGCGCGGGCGCTCGCGGGCTGGTTCGGTTCGGTGGACGCCATCGAGGCCGCGTCACAGGAGGAGCTGGCCGCCGTCGACGGCGTCGGCCCGGTGATCGCCGCCGAGATCAAGGCCTGGCTCGCGGTGGACTGGCACCAGGACATCCTGGCGGCCTGGCGTGCCGCGGGCGTGGAGCTCGCCACGCCGGGGCATCCCGGACCCGCTGCGATGGCGGAGGCCGACACCGGGCCTACCGGCCCGCTCGCCGGCCTGACCGTTGTGGTGACCGGATCGCTCGAGGATTTCACGCGCGACGGCGCCAAGGAGGCCATCATCGCCGCGGGCGGCAAGGCGTCCGGATCGGTCTCGAAGAAGACCGACTACGTGGTGCTGGGCGAGAACGCGGGGACGAAGGCGGCCAAGGCGGAGGCCCTGGAGATCCCGACCCTGGACGAGGACGGTTTCAAGAAGCTGCTGGAGGGCGGCCCGGAGGCGCTGTGATCCTCTCTGCTGCTTAGTGGCTGCTTCGCGGTAGTGCTTGGACTCAGGGTTACGGGAGCTCGTTGGTGATGCGCAGCAGGAAGCGGCGGGCATCCTCACCGGTGAGCGAGACCTTCTGTAGGTCGGCGAAGGTCTTGGTGTAGACCTCGGCCTCAGGTCCGGTGTAGCGGTGCTCGCGGCTGACGGTCTCGACGCAGACGAGGTCATCGAACATCTCGAACATGTGAGTCGGGACGTCGTCGGTAGCGCCGAACGGGAGCACGCCGAGCCGTACATTGGGCAGTCCGATCACGGACTGCAGGCGATCGATCTGGACGCGCATGACGTCGTTGGGGACCAGGCCCCAGCGCAACACGGGTTCCGCGAGAACGAACTCGAACCGGCGCGGCGTGTACAGGTACCGCTGACGCTCCATACGTGTCGCGACGGCGACCTCGACGTCCGGCACCGGCACCTCGTGCGCTCGTGAGGCCGCAGCCAGGATCGCACGGGCATAGTCCGGAGTCTGCAGCATGCCGGGCACGACAGTGGTGTGGAACTCACGCAGTAGGCTGGATCGCTCGACCAGCGTGTTGTATCCGGCCTGGACAGCGGCCTGCCCGTGCCTGGTTCGCTGCCGGTAGGTGCGCAGGTCCTCGCGCGCTTGGTCGAGCAGGCCGAGGAGCAGGGTTCGTTCGTCCGTGCTGGCACCGGTCGCGGTGACCCACGCGTTGATGTCCGACGGCGATGCGTTCTGCCGGGCCAGCTCCAGTCGAGAGACCTTCGATGCGGGCCACCCGAGTGCCTCGGCCAGTTCCTTGCCTGCCAGACCGGCGCCTACGCGCAGCGCACGCAGACGCCGGCCGAGGTTCTGCAGGTGATCGGGACCGGGCATGTCAGGAGCGTACGGCGCGCAATGCCAGCTCCCAATGTGCCCGGGCGCGTGCTAGAGACGCCTCATCGGTAACCAAGCGGATTCTTGTCAGCTCGCCAGCGGCGTCGAACTCCATGACGACCAGGCGCTTGTCGTCCAGGAGCCACCAGTCGTCATCACCAGCGGCGGGCAGAAGCCCGACCTCGGCAGCGCGATCGCGGGTTGTGTAGTGGATGACCTCACCTGCCTTGACGTTCCAGCGACCCACCCAGCGGGCGTAACGGTGGTAGTCCGAGGGTGGATCCTGCTGGACGCGCACTCGCTCCATCCTCCGGCCGGCGGCTGTCAGCGCGCTGACATAGGCGAGCCAGTCCACGAACGCCGGGTCCTCGGTAGGGTCGTCCGTGCGACCTGCCGTCCACACCTCGTAGTACTCGTCGAGATCCACCGCGTACACCGGCTGCTGCTCCAGCCGGAAAGCCGTCGAGTCGAAGCCTCGGAGCAGTTCGCCGAACTCCTTCTCGGTGATCTCCCGGCCGCTCAGAGGGCACCCCGCAGACGGTCGAGCACGTTGGACGGAACGAATACACCTTCCTCGTCCTCGGCCAGCTGGCGCAGGCTTGCCCGCGTAGCGTCATCGAGCTTGACGCCCTGGACGACATAGCCGCCCTCAGCCTTGTATAGCGCCGGGCAGTTGCCGGTCTTGCTGTTCTCGTCCTTCCACATGAACTCGATATCCATCGTTCCTCCATGGGTTGGCAGTGGGTGCGGAGACACCTTCCTGGGAAGTGTGGCACGCACCATCGAAGCCCGGCGCGCAATTGCTTCTGCAGGAGCAATTGCGCGCCGCTCGGGGCCGCGTGATGGGACGCTCATGCCTATGACGACCAAGACCGAGGCCGACCCCGCGACCGTTACCAGACCGACCGCTGTCGGCTACGTCAGCGCCGTCTCGGACGAGGACCACCGGCGACAGCGCCAGGTGTTGGCGGCTCATGCCGCGATCGCGGGCATGAGCCTGGCGCACGTCGTGGAGGACCCGCACGACTCGGTCACTCTCAGCGAGTTGTTGGAGGTCGCCGACCACTACGGTGCGGCTCGCATGCTTCTACCAGAGGGCTCACCCATGGCTGCACGGTATCGATCGCTGACCGACGTCCTGGCCCGAGTCGGCGCGGTCTGCGCCGTCGTGCCTGCCACCAGTTCTTCGACAGTCGAATGGCTGAGCGCATGAACATGATCGCGGTCCGGGCAGTACGGCCGGACGGCCGAAGGCGCTCGATGCCGCTCATGATCGCGCTCGATATCGATGGGACGCTGCTGCGCACCGGTGAGCCAGTGCCAGAGGTCACTGTGCGGGCCGTGCGGCGGGTGCGGGCGGCGGGTCACCATGTGGTTCTTGCTTCCGGTCGGTCGCTCGTGGGGGTGCTGCCGGTGGCCCGGCAGCTCGGGATCGTCCGGGGGTGGGTGGTCGCCTCGAACGGCGCGGTCACGGCGCGGCTAACCCCGGAGGCATCGGTCGGGTACGTGCTGGATCAGGTGCTGCGGTTCGACGTCGGGTCCGGTGGTCGATCTCGCACTGACGGCTCTGCCCGGGGTGCGGGCCGGTGTCGAGGAAACCGGGAGTGGCTACTGGGTGAACCACCTGTTCCCACCTGAGCAGGTCAATGGCGCGCAGCGCATCGTGGACCGGGACGCATTGAGACTGATGTCGTCCGCTCGGACGATCCTCCAGGGCAACGGTGTCCTGTCGGTTGTCGATCGACTGCGGGCGCTCCGCGTGACAGTCAATGCGGTCACCGACACGTGGCTCGACATCACGCCGGCCGGCCTGTCGAAGGCCACCGCCTTGGAGAGGGTCCGTGCCGGCCTCGGCGTCTCACCCGAGGACACGGTCGCCGTCGGTGACGGGATGAACGATGCCGAAGCACTGGCGTGGGCCGCCCACGCTGTTGCGATGGCGCACGCGCCGGACGCCCTCAAGGCGGTGGCCGATGAGGTTACCGGGACGATCGACGAGCATGGTGTGGCAAGCGCCCTGCATTCCTTGCTGGTGCGGCGGCCGTGAGCCCACCTACCGCCGCCCCGGCAGCCGCATCGTGAGCAGCTTCGCCTGCGGTGCGAGCCGGGCGGCGAGGGCGAAGACCCCGTTGGTGCGCTGCCGGTCGGGGTCGATCACCGAGAACAGGTTCACGCCCAGGTAGAACGTGATCGCGGCGTCCGCGACGTCGCGCGCGGGCAGGAGCTTGCCCAGCGGGGTCCCGCCGACGACCCGCTCCCACTGCTCGGCGACGAAGTCGATCCAGGGCTCTGCGCGCACGCTGATCTCCGCCCGCAACGCCGGCTTGGTGACGGCGGCCGCGACGAGCTCGCCGAACTGAGCGAGATACCCGCGCTCCAGGTCGGTGCGGTAGATGGTGGTCGCCGCCTCGACCAGCTCCTCGACCGTCCGAGCCTTCGCCGCCGTGGCGCGGTGCAGCGCCATACGTTCCTCGGTGGCGCGGTCGAGCGCTGCCAGGAGGAGCTGGTCGACACCCCCGAAGTGGTAGAAGACCAGCGCCGAGTTGGCCTCGGCCGCCGTCGCGATGGACCTGGCAGATGCCCCGGCATAACCCTGCTCGCGCAGCACCTGGTCCGCCGCGTCCAGCAGCCGTCTCCGTGTGTCCTCGGCCGTCCCACGCCCTGTCTGGGCCATCACCGTTCCTTCCGTCGTCGCTTGATCATATGCTTTAATCAACTGATTAAAGCGATCGATCAAATCGGCTGATCAAGTCGACCGATCACATCGACCCGGTCGAGCGACCACGACCCGTGCGGCTCGCCGGGCGACGACCACGGAGGACGCCGTGCACCAGCCCTTGAAGCAGCCCACGAACCAGCCGGCCACCAAGCCCACGAACCTGCCCAGGGAGATCGATCCCGACGCGGAACGACAGGGCCGCCGGGACCTGCGACCCGGTGCGGAGTGGGACGCCGACCCCGAGCCGCCGCGTGCCCCACGCCCTCCGCTGGCGCCCGAGGCGCGCCGCGCACGGCTCCTGCTGGCCGGGGTCGCCCTCGCCCTGTTCGCCGCCATGCTCGTGGCCAAGCTCCTCGACTCGGCGGGCGCGCAGCAGACCGCCCTGTTCTACGTGGGCATCCCGGCGGTCATCGCCCTCACCGTGATCCTCACCGCCCGGCCGAGGAGCGCCGTCGGTACTGCCCTGGCGACCACGACGGTGGGGCTGGCGCTCGCGGGCCCGCTCCTGAACGAGGGGATCGTGTGCCTGGTCGTCGCGGCGCCGCTGTTCTACGGCGTCGCGGCGCTCGTCGGCGGGATCGTCCAGAAGTCCCGCAGCCATCGGGGGCGTGCGATCGCGGCGGCGCCGCTGCTCCTCGTGCTCGTGGCCGAGGGGATCGGCGGGTTCAGCCTGCTGCCGCGTCAGGACGCCGGCGTCGCGACCGTCGTCGTGCGGGCGACGCCCGAGCAGGTGGCCGCCGCCCTGGCCGCCCCGCCCACCTACGGGGAGTTCGAGGCTCCGTTCCTGCGCGCCGTCCCGTTCCCCGAGCCGGTGTCCGCCACGGGGCACGGGCTCCGGGTGGGCGACGAGCGGCACGTGACCTTCACCCCGCGGCGCGGCCTGGGGATCAACGCGGGGACGACGCCGCGGGCGATGTCGCTGCGCGTCGCCCGGTCCCAGGTGTCCGACGACGGAGGTCACCTGCGGCTCGACGTCATCTCCGACACGACCCTTGCCCGCTGGATGGACCTGCACGCCGCTGACGTCACGTGGGAGGCGGCCGGCGCCGGCCGGACCCGGGTCACCTGGGCGCTGGAGTACACGCGCACGTTCGACCCCTCCTGGTACTTCGGCCCGATCCAGCACTACGCGTCAGGCCTGGCCGCCGAGTACCTGATCGAGACGTTCGCGGCCACGGCCCAGCGGGCGGACGCGTGACCGGCCCGCTCGACCCGGGCACGGCCGCGGTAGTCGTGCGGGGGGCGGCGGTGGCCGGGCCGCTGCTCATGGTCGTCGCCCTCTGCGTCCGGCGGACGCCGAGCTCGCGAGCCGTCGGTGCGGCCGTCACCGCGACGGCGTGGGCCGCGCTGCTGCTCCTGCCGCTGAACGTCGCGGCCTCCTCGTTCGGCTGGTGGACGTTCCACGCGACGGGCGCCGTCTGGTTCGGCGTGCCCGTGGACCTCTGGCTCGGCTGGTCGCTGCTCTGGGGAGCGGTACCCGCCCTGGTCCTGAGTCGGCTCCGTACCGGGCCGGGCAGGGGGGCCGGGGTTCTCGTGCTCCTGACCGCCGCCCTCGTCTGGCTCGACCTGGCGCTCATGCCGCTCGGCGAGCCGGTGGTCGTGCTCGGTGACGCCTGGCTGGCCGGCGAGGTGCTGGGGGTCGCGACGGCCCTGGTGCCTGCGCTGCTCCTGGCGCGCTGGACCCTGCGCCGGACGCACGTGGTGCTCCGGGCATGGGCACAGGCGGTCTGGGCCGGCGGACTGCTGCTCGCCCTGCCGGTGCTCGCCCTCTCGCCCGAGCCGCGCTGGCCCGCACCGCTCACGTCGATCGGTGTCCAGCTCACGCTGCTCGCCTGCCTGCCGGGCCTGGCCGCGATGCAGGAGCTCGCCGCCGTCGGGCACGGCACGCCGCTGCCGTACGACCCGCCGTCGCGTCTGGTCACCTCCGGGCCCTACGCGTACCTGCGCAACCCGATGCAGGCCACCGTCGCCGCCTCGTACGCGGTGCTCGCCCTGACCTTCGGCGAGCCCGCACTCCTCGTCGGCACCCTGGTCGCCGTCGGATACTCGGCCGGGCTGGGCGAATGGCACGAGGGAGAGCAGCTCAGGCAGGCGTTCGGGCCGTCGTACCAGGCGTACCGCGCCGCCGTGCGGCCGTGGCTGCCGCGGTGGCGTCCGGCGCCGGTGCTCCCGGCCGCCACGCTGTGGATCGCCGCCGACTGCGTGGAGTGCACCGGCGTCGCCCGCTGGTTCGCACGGCGCGGCCCGGTCAACCTCCAGCTCCGGCCGGCCGCCGAGCACCCGGAGGTCCTGTACCGCGTCACCTACGAGGCGCCCGCCGTACGCGCGCCCGCCGTACGTGCGCCCGCCGTACGCGCGCACGGCGTCGCCGCCGTCGCCCGCGCACTGACGCACGTACATCTCGGCTGGGCGCTCGCGGGCTGGGCGCTCGACCTCCCCGGAGTGCGCCACTTCGGACAGCTCGGCGCCGACGCGTTCGGGGCAGGGCCGCGCCCGTCCCGCCAGGCCGCCTGCGCGTCCGGAGCGGCGGTGCTGCCCCGGACGGTCGCGACGCCGGCCGCCGACCATCGAGCCATTAATGGTGATTGGGTGACAACTTCTGCTTGACTACCGGCAGAAGTCCCTCGTAGGTTCTAGCCCGCAGGGTCAACGCCGACCGAGGAGTACTGATGAGACAACGTGGAACCAGAATCCGCGCGAGACAGGCCGCCGCAGGCGCCACTGCCGCAGCACTGACAGCGGTGGTGCTGTCGGGAACCGTCCCCGCCGCGTCGGCGGCGGATGATCTGCCGCCGCAGGAACCCGGCGTCACCCTGCGGACCTACGACCTGGCGCGTGACCTGAGCGAGCTCTGCACGCTCCGTTCCGGCCAGACGCCGAACGTGGACCAGCTCAAGCCGACCATCGACTACTCGACGGAGGCCGACTTCGGCATGGGCGAGCGCTTCATCGCGCACGCGCTCGCGAACCTGTCGGTGCCGTCCGCCGGTAACTACGAGTTCCGGCTCACCAGCGACGACGGCTCGCGCCTCGTGATCGACGACGCCGAGGTGATCGACAACGACGGCCTGCACGGCGCGGAGTCGAAGGAGGGCACCGTCGCCCTCGAGGCAGGCTTCCACGACCTGCGCGTGGAGTACTTCGACAACACCAACGACAACATCCTGCGGCTCGAGTGGCGCCCACCGGGCACTACGGACTTCGTCGTCGTCCCGTCGTCGGTCCTGAGCACCGAGGCCGGCGTCGTGCGCGTGACCGCCCCGGGTACCAAGTACTGCGAGGGGCAGGACGACACGGCGGGCGACGGCATGCGCCTCGACTCCGTGTACCCCGGCTACAGCCTGACGGACCTGCGGCCCGAAGGCTTCGAGCCCATGGTCGCCGGCCTCGACTGGACCGACGACGACCGCCTCGCCGTGCTCACGACCGGCTCGGTCAGCCCCGGTGGCTGGGTCGAGAACCCGGAGCCGGGTGAGGTGTTCCTGCTCGACAACGTGACCGGCGAGACCTCGAAGGACCAGGTGACCTACGAGAAGGTCGCCACCGACCTGTTCAACCCGCTGGGCATCGCCGTGATCGACGACTCGATCTACGTCTCCGAGCGCGACAAGCTCACCGAGCTCACCGACCCCGACGGGGACGGCTTCTACGACGACCACCGCACGGTGGCCGAGTGGCCCTTCGGTGGCAACTTCCACGAGTTCGCCTTCGGCCTGCTGCACGACGACGACTACTTCTACGTCAACCTGTCGGTCGCCATCAACAACGGCGGCGCCACCACGGACCCGCAGCCGGCCCCGAACCGCGGCACGGCCATCCGGGTCGACCGCGAGACCGGCGAGATCGAGTACGTGGCGGGCGGCCTGCGCACGCCGAACGGCATGGTCAAGGGCCCGGACGGCGAGCTCTTCGTGATGGACAACCAGGGTGCCTGGCTGCCCAGCTCGAAGCTCGTGCACATCGAGCAGGGCAAGTTCTTCAACCACTTCACCAACCCCGCCGGGCCGTTCGACGACCAGCCCGTCTCCGCCCCGGCCCTCTGGGTGCCGCAGAACGAGATCGGCAACTCGCCGAGCGCCCCGGTGCAGCTCGAGGACGGCCCGTACGAGGGCCAGCTCGTGTTCGGCGACGTCACCTACGGCGGCCTCCAGCGCGGCTTCCTCGAGAAGGTCGAGGGCGAGTACCAGGGTGCTGTGTTCCGCCACTCGGCAGGGCTGGAGGCGGGCGTCAACCGCACCGTCGTCGGGCCCGACGGCGCCCTGTACGTCGGCGGCATCGGCGAGGGCGGCAACTGGAGCGAGCCGGGCAAGCTGCGCTACGGCCTGCAGAAGCTCACGCCCAACGGTGAGGACGCCTTCGACATGACCGAGATGCGGGTCACCAGGAAGGGCTTCGAGGTCGAGTACACCCAGCCGCTCTCCGCGGAGACGGTGGCGAAGATCGCCGAGGACCCCAACGCGGCGTTCCGGATGGACCACTGGCGCTACGTGCCGACCCGCAGCTACGGCGGGCCGAAGGTCGACGAGCGGCCGCTGTTCGTCGCGGGCGCCAAGGTCTCGCGCGACCGCACGAAGGTGACGCTCACCGTGGACGGCCTCGAGCCGGGACGCGTGGTGCACCTGCGCAGCCCGCGCCCGTTCGCGGACGCCGAGGGCCGCGAGCTGTGGAACACCGAGGCCTGGTACACGCTCAACGCGATCCCCGGCTACAAGGCTCCGGCCGAGCAGGGGTACCTGGAGGCGGAGGAGGCCTCGCTGCGCGGCAGCGCGAACGTGGCCACCGAGCACAGCGGCTACTCCGGCACCGGCTTCACCGCCGGGTTCGGTCAGGTGGGCGCCTCGGCGACCTTCACGGCCGACGTCCGCCGCGGTGGCAGCCAGCCCGTGAGCCTGCGGTACTCGAACGGGCCCAACCCGTTCCAGGGCACCAAGACGGTGTCGGTGCTCGTCAACGGGCAGGAGGTCGAGCCGTGGGCGCTCGAGTCGACAGGCGACTGGAAGACCTGGGCGACCGCGACGCGCGACCTGCCGCTGCGCAAGGGTGTCAACACCATCACGCTGCGCTACGACGCCGATGACGACGGCAACGTCAACCTCGACGTCCTCACGGTCGGCGGTGTCCAGGACATCTGCCGTCCCGAGAAGTACGAGCGTGGCTACCGCGCCCTGTTCGACGGCACCATGACGTCCCTCGACGGATGGCGTCTGGCGGGTGCCGGCTCGTTCGGCCGTCAGGCCGACTGCTCGATCCGGAGCACCGGCGGCATGGGTCTGCTCTGGCACACGGGCCAGGAGCTGGGGGCGTACAGCCTCAAGCTGGACTGGAAGCTCGTGAAGGACGACAACGGCGGCATCTTCGTCGGCTTCCCGAACCCGGGGAACGACCCGTGGGTCGCCGTCAACCAGGGTTACGAGATCCAGGTGGACGCGAGCGACGAGCCCGACCGCACGACCGGGTCGATCTACACCTTCCAGGGTGCGGACCCGGACGCGGTGGAGCGGGCGCTGAAGCCCGTCGGCTCGTGGAACTCCTACGAGATCCGCGTGGCGGGGCAGAACATCAAGGTCCTGCTCAACGGGGTGCTGGTGAACGACTTCGACAGCACCGACCCCGCGCGCGACCTCGCTCAGGGGTACGTGGGCCTCCAGAACCACGGCGGCGGGGAGACGATCTACTACCGCGACGTCCGGGTGAAGGACCTGGGCAACGCGAGCTGATCGAACATGACCGTGCCCCTGATCCGGCGTACCAGGTACGTCCGGGTCAGGGGCACGGGTCTGTCGAGCGGGCGTGAGCGGGCGCTCACGCCACCAGGCGGTCCACCGCCTCCGACGAGAGGGCCTGGTCCACCGCCATGGCGCTCGCGCCCAGGACGCCGGCCTGCGGCCCGGTTCGCGCGGTGACGATGCGCAGGTGCTGCGTCGCCAGGGGCAGGGACCGCTGGTAGACGACCTCGCGGATGCCGGCCACTATGTGCTCGCCGGCGTCGGCCAGGATGCCGCCGATGACGATCATCGACGGGTTGAGCAGGCTGACGCTCGTGGCGAGCACCGCACCGATCTCCCGGCCCGCCTGGCGCACCGCCTGGCTCGCGGCGACGTCACCGGACCGCACCATGGCCACGACGTCCGCGGGCGTCGTGGCGCCCGCCAGCTTGTTGGCGACCGCCAGACCGCTCGCGATCGCCTCGAGGCAGCCGATGTTGCCGCACCGGCAGACGACGTCGGTCACGCCGGGCACCGCGACGTGCCCGATGTCGCCGGCCGAACCCTGGGCACCGCGCCGCAGGGCGCCGTCGGCGATGATGCCGGCGCCGATACCCGTCGCGACCTTCACGAACAGCAGGTCGTCGACGCCGGGCCAGGCCACGCGGTGCTCGCCGAGGGCCATGATGTTCACGTCGTTGTCCACGAGCACCGGTGCGTGGAACCGCGCGCCGAGGATGCCGGGGACGTCGGCGTTGTCCCAGCCGGGCATGATCGGCGGGTTGTTCGGCTTGCCTGTCGCGTGCTCGACCGGCCCGGGCAGGCCGACGCCGACCCCGGCGAGCTCGCCGGGGGAGCGGCCGGCCTCCTGCAGCAGCTCGGCGCCCGTCCGCGCGACCTGGTCGAGCACCGGCTCCGGCCCGTCGGTGATCAGCAGGGGCAGGTCGCGGTGTGCGAGCACCGTGGAGGCGAGGTCCGTCACGGCGAGGCGCGCGTGCGTCGCGCCGAGGTCCACGCCGAGCACCACCCGGGCGGACGGCGCGAACGCGAAGGTCGCCGGCGGGCGGCCACCGGTGGACGTCGCCTCACCCGCGGGAGCGATGAGCCCCGCCGTCATGAGCAGGTCGATGCGTGCCGCGACGGTCGAGCGGGCCTGGCCCGTCACCGCCGCGAGATCGGCTCGCGTGCGCGGCCGTCCGTCGCGCAAGAGCTGGAACATGTCGCCCGCTCCAGAGACCTTGGGCGCCTGCTGAATCACTTCCCGTGCCACTTCCACCATGCCTCTAGTCAATCATGGCGGGCGAAGTCACGACTTTTGCTTGACGGTCGGCAGAAGTCCCTCTACGTTCGATACATGGTCGACGTGGACCCCCAACGGGCAGAGCAAAGGGACAAGCAGCCCCTCCCTTTGCTGCGTATGCGTGGCATCGTGAAGCAGTTTCCCGGCGCACGGGCGCTCGACGGCGTGGATCTCGAGGTCCGCCCCGGCGAGGTGCACTGCCTGCTGGGTCAGAACGGGGCGGGAAAGTCCACCCTGATCAAGGTCCTGGCCGGGGCGCACCAGCCCACCGAGGGCGAGATCCTGCTCGACGAGGAACCGGTGACGATCTCGGACCCGGTCGCGGCACTCAACCTCGGCATCGCGACGATCTACCAGGAGCTGGACGTCGTCGACGGGCTCACGGTCGCCGAGAACATCTACCTCGGGCACGAGCTCGCACGGGGCGGCGTGACGCGCCGGTCCGAGGCGGCCCGGAACACCCGGGAGATCCTGAAGCGGCTGGGCCACCCGGAGATCTCGCCCCACCGCGAGGTGGGCAGCCTCCCCGCGGCGGGCAAGCAGATCGTCTCGCTGGCCCGGGCGCTGTCGCGGGACGCGCGCGTGGTCATCATGGACGAGCCGTCCGCCGTGCTGGACTCCGAGGAGGTCGAGAACCTCCACCGCATCGTGCGTGAGCTCACCGCCGACGGCGTCGCCGTCGTCTACATCTCGCACCGGCTGGAGGAGATCCGCCAGCTCGGCGACCGGATCACCGTGATCAAGGACGGCCGGACCGTTGCGACGAGCCTGCCGGTCGCGGACACCCCGACGGGCGAGCTGATCCGTCTCATGACGGGCCGCTCGGTCGAGTATGCCTTTCCCGAGCGGCCGGGTGTCCCGGAGGACGCCGCGCCGGTCCTCGAGGTCAGCGACCTCGGGCTCGGCGACGTCTTCTCCGACGTGTCGCTGACCGTCCGGGCGGGCGAGATCGTCGGCCTGGCCGGCCTCGTGGGCTCGGGCCGTTCGGAGATCCTCGAGACGATCTACGGAGCCCGGCGGGCGACGTCGGGCACGGTCCAGGTGGGCGGCAAGCGCCTGCGCGGCCGGGTCGACGCCGCGGTCGCCGCCGGGATCGGGCTGTGCCCGGAGGAGCGCAAGAGCCAGGGCCTGCTCCTCGACGAGCCCGTGTACCGGAACATCACGCTGTCCACCTTCGCGCGCTTCGCGCGTGGTGGACTCCTCGACGAGGGGGCCGAGCGCGCCGCGGCGCGCGAGCAGATCGAGGCCCTCGAGCTGCGGCCCGCCTCGGCGGACCGCGACGCCCGCACCCTGTCCGGCGGCAACCAGCAGAAGGCGCTGCTGGCACGCTGGCTGGTGCACGGCTGCCGGGTCCTGCTGCTCGACGAGCCCACTCGCGGCGTCGACGTCGGGGCGCGCGCCGAGATCTACACGTTGATCCGCCGCCTGGCCGACGACGGCGCCGCCGTGATCGTCGTCTCCAGCGAGATCCCCGAGGTGCTCGGCCTCGCGGACCGCGTACTGGTCATCTCCGACGGCAGGACGGTCCACGAGGGCCCGGCCGAAGACATCGACGAGCACGCCGTGCTCGACCTGGTCATGGAAGGAAGTGCCGCGTGAGCGGACGATCGGCCCTCATGGGCCCAGCCCTGCGGATGGGCGGCCTCGTGGCCGCCCTCATCCTGCTCGTCGTCGTCGGGGTGGTGACCGGTGGCGAACGGTTCCTGAGCTTCGGCAACATCACCACGATCCTGAGCCTCGCTGCGGTGACCGGCGTGGTGAGCATCGGCATGACGTTCGTCATCACGTCCGGTGGCATCGACCTGTCGGTCGGTGCGGTGCTCGCCCTGGCCTCGGTCTGGGCCTCGACCCTGTCCACCCAGTACCTGGCGCAGGACTACGGCTGGTGGATCATCGTGCTGACCGCGCTGGCCGTCGGGCTCGTGGCGGGCCTCATCAACGGCCTGATCATCGCGTACGGCAAGGTGCCCGCGTTCATGGCGACCCTCGCGATGCTGGCCGCCGCGCGCGGTCTTGCCGAGCTCATCGCCGGGCGGCGCACGCAGATCATCAAGGACGTGGACCCGTTCTTCGACGTGTTCCAGGCCCGGCCGCTGGGCGTGCCCGTGATCGTGTGGATCTTCGTGGTCGTCGCGGCCGTCGGCTGGTTCCTGCTGAACCGCACGACGTTCGGGCGGCGCACCGTCGCCATCGGCGGCAACCCCGAGGCGTCCCGCCTGGCGGGCATCAAGATCAAGCGGCACACCCTGTACCTGTACGGGCTCGCCGGCCTGACGGCGGGCATCGGCGCCGTGATCCTGCTGGCCAGGACCACCTCCGGCTCCTCGACGCACGGAACGCTGCTGGAGCTGGACACCATCGCGGCGGTCGTCGTGGGCGGCACCCTGCTCGCCGGCGGGCGCGGCACCATCACGGGCACCGTGCTGGGCGTCCTCATCTTCTCGACGCTCACCAACGTGTTCGTCATCAACAACCTCGACAGCTCGGTCCAGGCGATCGCCAAGGGCGCGATCATCGTGGGCGCCGTGCTGCTGCAGCAGTGGTTCGCCTCGCGCGAGAAGGCGACGAGCACATGAGCCCGGCGCCACCTGGTGGCGCACCCCTTCCAGGTTTCGTTCCAGTCAACCCAGACAATCTCGACCCCAGATCAAGGGAGATCACCATGACCTCGTCAACGGCAGTACGCACGCGCAGGGTTTCCGGCGCCTTCATCGCAGCGGCCTGTGCCGCGCTCGTCGTCAGCGGCTGCGTCAGCAACGAGCCCCGTGACGAGGAGACCGCCGCTACCGGCCCCGTCACGACCACGGAGAACGACGAGCCGGGCGACGAGGTCGTCATCGGCTTCTCCGCCCCGGCCGCCGACCACGGCTGGATGGGTGCCATCACCTCGGCGGCCCAGGCCGAGGCCGAGAAGTACGAGGACGTGGAGCTGCGCGTCGCCGAGGGCACCAACGACGTGAACGTCCAGATCAGCCAGATCGAGGGCTTCATCAACGACGGCGTCGACGCCATCGTGCTCCTGCCGTTCGACGGCGCCGCCCTCACCGACGTGGCGCTCGACGCCATGGAGGCCGGCATCCCCGTCATCAACGTGGACCGCGAGTTCAGCAGCCCGTTCGCCGCGCGCACCACCGTGCTGGGCGACAACTACGGCATGGGCGTGAGCGCGGGCACCTACATCTGCGAGCAGCTGGGCGACAACAAGGACGCGGTGGTCGCCGAGATTGCGGGCATCGACGCCCTGCCGCTGACGACGGACCGGAGCAACGGCTTCAAGGACGCGCTCGAGGACTGCGGGCTCGACGTCGACGCCCGCGTCGCCGCCGACTTCACGGTCGAGGGCGGCGAGGAGGCGACCGCCAACCTGCTGTCCGCGGAGCCCGAGATCGACGCCATCTGGAACCACGACGACGACCAGGGTGTCGGCGTCATGGCGGCCATCGAGAACGCCGGCCGTGACGAGTTCTTCCTGGTGGGCGGCGCAGGGTCGCGCAACATGATGGAGGAGATCCAGTCCGGCGACAGCGTGGTCCAGGCCACGGTCATCTACCCGTCCACCCAGGCCGCGGACGGCGTCAAGCTCGCCCGCCTGATCGCGCAGAACAAGACGGTGGGCGACCTCGCGTCCATCGGCGTGCCGCGCACGGTCCAGCTCTTCGCGCCCGTCGTCACGGCGGACAACGTCGAGGAGTACCTGCCCATCGGCTTCGACTCCTGACGCGGTGACGCTGAGGGACGACGCCCGCCGAGGCGTCCTGGACGGCAGTGAGACGACAGTGGGGGGAGGCGCGGTATGAGCAGCGTTGAGAACGAGCTCGGGGTCGGCATGGTCGGCTACGCGTTCATGGGGGCGGCACACTCGCAGGCCTGGCGCACGGCGCCGCGGTTCTTCGACCTGGCCCTGGCACCGCGCATGCGCGCGGTGGCGGGCCGGAACGAGACCGCGGTCCGTGCGGCGGCCGACCGGCTGGGCTGGGACGAGGCGGTCGTCGGGTGGCGCGAGCTGCTGAAGCGGGACGACATCGGCCTGGTCGACGTCTGCACGCCGGGTGACACGCACGCCGAGATCGCGATTGCGGCGCTCGAGGCGGGCAAGCACGTCCTGTGCGAGAAGCCGCTGGCCAACAGCGTGGCCGAGGCGGAGACGATGGTCGCCGCGGCCGAGGCCGCGGCGGAGCGTGGCGTGCACGCGATGGTGGGCTTCACCTACCGCCGCGTACCCGCCATCGCCCTGGCGAGGCAGCTCGTCGAGCAGGGGCGGATCGGCCAGGTGCGGCACGTGCGCGCGCAGTACCTGCAGGACTGGATCGCCGACCCGCAGGCGCCGATGTCGTGGCGGCTTGACAAGCAGAAGGCGGGCTCCGGCGCGCTGGGCGACATCGGCGCCCACGTGATCGACCTCGCGCAGTACGTGACGGGCGAGCTGCTCACGGGGGTGAGCGGCCTGCTCGAGACCTTCGTGCACGAACGGCCGGAGGCAGCGGCGTCGGGGAGCCTGTCGGGCGTCGCCGACACGAGCCGCATGGGCAAGGTCACGGTGGACGACGCCGCGATCTTCCTCGGGCGGATGTCCGGCGGCGGGCTGGCGACCTTCGAGGCGACCAGGTTCGCCTGGGGTCGCAAGAACGCGATCCGGCTGGAGATCAACGGCTCGAAGGGTTCGCTCGCGTTCGACTTCGAGGACATGAACCTCCTGCACTTCTTCGACGCGGCCGACGACACGGCGACCGCCGGCTTCCGCCGGATCGTCGTCACGGAGCCGGAGCACCCGTACGGCGGCGCCTGGTGGCCGCCGGGACACGGGCTCGGTTACGAGCACGCGTTCACGCATCAGGTGGTCGACCTCGTCGGCGACCTGGCGGCAGGGCGGCAGCCGACGCCGTCGTTCCGCGACGGACTGGTGGTCCAGCGGGTGCTGGACGCGGTCGAGCGCAGCGCGGACGGCGGCGGAGGGTGGGTGTCGCTGGTCTGAGCTCCCGGCCCGGGGCGGTGCACGGCACCGCTCCGGGCCGGCGTCCGCACCACAGCAGCAGCACAGCAGTACCGCAGTAGTACGGCAGCAGCACCGCAGTAGCACTGGCACGGCACTACTGGCCTGAGCCGCGGGCTCAGGCCAGCGAAAGGCACCGTCTGACCGACTCGATGAGGAGCTCCAGGTGAGAAACGTGCAACGAACCCGCCGCGTTCTGCGGTCGGTGGTCGTGGCAGCAGCCACGACCGCTCTTGCTGTTCCCATGGCAGTGACGGCCACCGCCCAACCGACGTCGGCGCAGCTTGCGCAGGCCCAGGTTGCCGCCGCGCCCGGCGACGCGGCCGCCGAACCCTTCGACGCTCTCGTCTTCTCCAAGACGGCGGGCTTCCGGCACGGCTCGATCCCCGCGGGCATCGAGGCGATCACCCAGCTCGGCGCGGCCAACGACTTCACGGTCACCGCAACGGAGGACGCCGCCGTCTTCTCCGACGAAGGGCTCGCCGACTACGAGGTGGTCGTCTTCCTGTCCACGACCGGCGACGTCCTGAACGACGACCAGCAGGCCGCGTTCGAGCGGTACATCCAGGGTGGCGGCGGCTACGCGGGCATCCACGCGGCGTCCGACACCGAGTACGCGTGGCCCTGGTACGGCGAGCTGGTGGGGGCCTACTTCAACTCCCACCCGCAGAACCAGGACGCCACGATCAAGGTCGAGGACCAGGTCCACGCCTCGACGGCGCATCTGCCGGACCGCTGGGACCGCCACGACGAGTGGTACAACTTCCGCACGAACCCGCGCGACGAGGTGCACGTCCTGGCCTCCCTCGACGAGTCCAGCTACTCCGCCGGGACGGGCGCGATGGGGGCGGAGCACCCGATCGCCTGGTGCCAGGAGTACGACGGGGGCCGGTCCTGGTACACCGGCGGCGGGCACACCGACGCCTCGTACGCGGAGCCGGAGTTCCTCGACCACCTGCTGGGCGGGCTGCAGACCGCAGCGGGCGTCGTCGCCTCAGACTGCGCCGCGACCCAGAGCGACAGCTACGAGATGGTGCCGCTCGACGAGGACACCGCGAACCCGATGATGCTCGACGTCGCCCCCGACGGAACCGTTTTCTACGTCGAGCGTGACGGCCGCGTCCAGGTGATCGACCCCGAGTCGAACACCACGAGCACCGCGGTGACGCTCGAGGTCACCCAGTCCAACGAGGACGGGCTGACCGGCATCGTGCTCGACCCGGACTTCGCGACCAACAGCTGGGTGTACCTGTTCTGGTCCCCGCAGGACGTGGGTGAGGACGGCCCGCACAACCGGGTCTCGCGCTTCGAGTACGACGCGGGCGCCGGCACGATCGACCCGGCCACCGAGGAGACCGTGCTGATCATCCCGACGCAGCGCCAGACGTGCTGCCACGCGGGCGGCGACATGGTCTTCGACGCGGACGGCAACCTCTACGTGGCCACCGGCGACAACACGAACCCGTTCGAGTCCCAGGGCTACGCACCGCTGGACGAGCGTGCCGGGCGGGCGAACTACGACTCGCAGCGCACGTCGGCCAACAGCAACGACCTGCGCGGCAAGGTGCTGCGGATCACCCCGCAGGACGACGGCTCGTACACGATCCCGGAGGGCAACATGTTCGCGCCGGGTACGGCGGACACCCTGCCCGAGATCTACGCGATGGGCTTCCGCAACCCGTTCCGGATCGGCGTCGACCCCGCGAACGGCAACGTGCTCGTGGCCGACTACGGCCCGGACGCCGGATCGGCCAGCGCGACGCGCGGGCCCGCCGGCACGGTCGAGTGGAACGTCGTGAGCGAGCCCGGGTTCTACGGCTGGCCGTACTGCACGGGGGCGAACAGCGCCTACCGCGACTACGACTTCGCCACGGGGCAGTCGGGTGCGGCGTACGACTGCGCCGGCGGTCCGGTGAACGCCTCGCCGAACAACACCGGCATCACCCAGCTACCCGCCGCCGTCGAGGCGGAGGTCTGGTACGGGTACGGGACCAACCCGCTGTTCCCCGAGATCGGTGGTGGCGGTGCCCCGATGGGCGGCCCGGTGTACTCCTACGACCCCGAGCTGGAGTCCGACGTCAAGTGGCCGGCCTACTGGGACGGCAAGGCGCTGTTCGGGGAGTGGAACCAGGGGCGGATGTACTCGTTCCAGCTCGCCGGTGAGCAGCGTGACGACCTCGTGGACATCAACCGGGTCCTGCCGCAGATCTTCGACCCGGAGGCCGGGTTCGACCGGCCGATGGACTTCGACTTCGGGCCGGACGGCGCGCTGTACGTCGTCGACTGGGGTTCTGGCTTCGGTGGCAACAACGACACCTCCGGCGTGTACAAGGTCAACTACGTCGAGGGCGACCCGGCACCCATCGCCAGGGCGTCCGCCGACGTCACCGACGGCCTTGCGCCGCTGACCGTGCAGTTCTCCTCGGAGGGCACCCGCCATCCGGCCGGGGAACCGCTCACGCTGCAGTGGACCTTCGGCGACGGTTCGGCGCCGAGCACCGAGGCGAACCCGACCCACACGTACACCGAGGACGGCCGCTACACGGCCCAGCTCGTCGCCACCGACGCGGACGGGCTGACCGGCGTCGCGAACGTGACGATCGTCGTCGGCAACATCGCCCCCGAGGTGACGATCACCTTCCCGGACGACGGAGGCTTCTTCGAGTGGGGCGACCAGGTGCGCTACGAGGTCGCGATCGACGATCCCGACGGCGAGGTGAACTGCGACAACGTCACGCTGTTCACCCGGCTCGGGCACGCGGGGCACTCCCACCCGTTCGGTGAGCTGACCGGCTGCTCGGGCGTCTTCGACACCGCCCGCGACGAGGGTCACGGCATCGACGCGAACCTCTACTGGGTGATCGAGGCGTTCTACACCGACGACGGTGGCGCGGCCGGCGTGCCCCTGACCAGGAACGACCTGCAGATTCTGCAGCCCAAGCTGATCCAGTCGGAGTTCTTCACCGCGACGGGTCGCGCGGACGGCATCGGTGACGGCACCGGTGAGCCGGGCGTCCAGACCGAGCAGACGGGCGACACCGCCGGTGGCGGCCAGAACATCGGGTTCATCGAACCCGGTGACTACTGGGCCCACGAGCCGCTGAGCCTGGACGGTGTCGACGCGATCTCGCTGCGCGCAGCCTCGGGTGTCGGTGGCGGGGAGGTCTCGGTGCGCTGGGACGCCCCGGACGGTCCGGAGATCGGCCGGATCACCGTGCCGAGCACCGGTGGCTGGCAGCAGTACGTCGACGTCGGCACCGACCTGGCCAACGTCCCGTCCGGCTCGGGTTCGCTGCACTTCGTCCTGCTCTCCGGCGGGATCAACGTCAACTGGATGGAGATCGACGGCCGCGGGGTCGCCGACAACGAACGGCCGGAGGTCGAGCTGACGGTCGACCCGGTCTCGGGCGAGGCCCCGCTGACCGTGACCGCCAGTGCCGAGGCCACCGACCCCGACGGTACGGGCGACCTGACCTACGCCTGGGACGCCGGGCTCGGTGCCGGGTTCGTCGACGGCACCTCGTCCTTCGAGCACACCTACGACGAGCCGGGCAGCTACCGGCTCCAGGTGCGCGTCACCGACGAGCGCGGCGCGTACGCCGTCGCGTACGTCATGGTCGAGGTCACCGGGATCGTCCCGGAGCCGGAGCTCTGCCTGTCGGGCCGGTCGGACGACTTCCTCGGTGCGGAGCTGGACCCGGACCGCTGGACGGTCCTCGACCGCAACCAGGACCTGCGGGTCGCCGACGGTGTCCTCACGATCCCGGCGACCGCCGCGGACTTCTACGGGACGAACAACACGGCCGTACCGAACGTCGTCCTGCAGGACCTGCCGGACGGTCCGTTCACCGCGACGGCCAAGGTGACCATCCCGGCCCACGCCCAGTACCAGCAGGCCGGTCTGCTGATCTACGGCGACGCGGACAACTACGCGAAGATGGTGCTCCAGGGTCGTTCGGCACCCGCCGACCCGGCCACGCGCATCTTCCAGTACATCCGCGAGGAGGCCGGCGCGCCGAACGAGGTCGGGGACTCCAACACCGCGGCTCTCGGGGCGGACTACCCCGACACCGTGTTCGTGCGCCTGGCCAGCAGCGACGGCGAGGACCTGACGGCGTCGTACTCGGCGGACGGCGTCGAGTTCACGGCCATGCCGCAGACCAAGGCGCTCGCCGGTATCACCGATCCGCGGATCGGGCTCGTGTCGCTCGCCGGCACCGGTTCGGCCGCGGACGTCGTGGACGCCCAGTTCGACTGGTTCCACATCACCCCGGACGACACGGCCGCGGCCCCCGGGCCTGCGGACGAGTTCGACGGGGACGACCTGGACGCCTGCCGCTGGGACGTCGTGCGCCCGGACCCGACGGGCTACCGGGTGACCGGTGGCGCGCTGGAGATCGACACGACGGCCACGGACATCTACACCGGCAACAACACCGACACGCCGAACCTCGTCGTGCAGGACCTGCCGGACGACGACTGGACCGTCGAGACCCGGGTGGACGGGTCGGAGTTCGACCAGCAGTACCAGCAGGGCGGTCTGATCGTGTACGGGGACGACGACAACTACGTCAAGCTCGACCTCGTGACCGACAACGCTCCGGGCAGCGCCGTCACACAGCGCATCGAGCTGCGGAGCGAGGTCGACGCCGTGGTGACGAACCCGCAGCCGGGCGCGAACAACCTCACGTCACGCGTGTGGCACCTGAGGCTGTCGAAGGAAGGGTCCACCTTCACCGGTGAGTACAGCGCGGACGGTGAGGAATGGACCGCCCTCGCCGAGCCGGTGACGCACGAGGGGCTGCAGGACGCCCGGGTGGGTCTGTTTGCCCTCGGCGGCCCTCAGCAGTCGGTCGCCACGGCGTCGTTCGACCACTTCCGGGTGGCCGGTGCGGCCGAGCCGCTCGAGGTGACCGGCACGCTGTCGCCGGCTGAGCCGGACGGCCCGGACGGGCAGTGGCTCGGGCCGGTGACGGTCACCGTGGAGACCACGGGCGGCCCGGCCGGCGCAACGGTGTACCGGGAGGTCAACATCGACGGCGACGGCTGGACGGAGTACACGGCGCCGGTGGAGATCTCGACGTTCGGCGCCCACACCGTCCAGGTGCGGGCCTCGGCGGACGGCGAGACGGTGGTCGGCGAGACCGTCGAGTTCACCATCTTCGAGCCGCAGCTCACCGAGGCGACGCCCGCGGTCGAGATCGTGCAGCCGACCTGTCACTACGACCAGTCGGGTGCCGAGGTCGTCACCGGCGGTGCGCTGGTCACCGCCGACGTGGAGGGCGTGCGGTCCTACGTCGTGCGGGAGTGGGTGGACGGCGCCGCCGGTGACGTCGTCGACGACCTGGACGACATGGATCCCGGGAGGTACCGGATCGTGGCCCGGCCGGCCGACGGGTACGTCCTCGTCGGTGAGGACGGCTGGCGGGTCCGGGACAACGGGAACGCCATCCTGTTCGTGACGCTCGAGCAGCCGGAGTGCCCCGACCCCAACACGCCTGACGTCGTGGTGACGGCAGCGACGTGCGACGACGGTGGGTCGATCGTCCCGGTCGTCCTCCCCGGGGTGCGCAGCTACGTCGTGCACAACTGGGTCGACGGCGAGGCGGCGGGCAAGCCGCGCAACCTGCGCGACCTCCCCGCGGGTGACTACCGCGTGATCGCCACGCCCGCCAAGGGCGCCGAGCTCACGGTGGCCGGGGACTGGCAGCTCAGCCCGTCCGGCAAGGCGTTCGTCATCGTCACCGTCGAGGAGGAGTGCGACAGCTAGGAGACCTGGGGCGTGCACCGGTCGCCGGTGCACGTCCCGTCGCACCACGGCCCGGGCGGGTTGAGCCGTCCGGGCCCCCTGTGAACGGAGAGGAACGAACATGGGACGGTTCACCCGACTCGGCGCGGTGCTCCTGCTGGCGCTGGGGCTCGCCGCGCCTGTCGCGGTGCCCGCTGCCGTCGCTCCGGCCGCGGCGCACGGCGGCAGGATCGACATCGAGGTCGGCACGGACGGCGCCGGCGGTGTCTCGGCGGCGCTGACCTGGGCGGGCGACGGGCACCCGGTCGAGGAGTCGGCGGCCGTCGTCGTGCGGGCGGTGTCCGACGACGGCGAGAAGGTCGGCCCCGTCACGCTCGACTCCGCGTCCGAGGGGGTCGGCTGGTACCGCTCCGAGCCCGAGCTGCTCGGCGAGGGGCACTGGACGGTGACAGCGCAGGTGAAGGAGCCGAAGAAGGCCGAGGTCGAGGTGGAGCTCGACGTCGTCGCCCCGGCCGCCCCACCGTCCGAGTCCGCCGCGCCCGGGTCCGGCTCCGGGCCGGACGGTTCGGACGCCGCAGGGATCAACCCTGAGGCGGACGCGGCCGGCGCGGCGGCGGGCGACGGGTCCCCGTCGTCCGGCGGTCTGCCGGCCTGGACCGGTTGGGCGCTGGGGGCGCTCGTGGTCGCGGGAGCAGCGACCGTCGTCGTCCTGCGCAGGCGGGCGAACTGACCGAAGACCGATGGGCACGACCGGCGACGCCGGATCGTCACGCACAGGAGGAAAGAAAAAATGGCACGACCGATCACCCTGTTCACCGGCCAGTGGGCCGACCTACCGCTCGAGGAGGTCGCGAGTCTCGCCTCGAAGTGGGGCTACGAAGGCCTGGAGCTGGCCTGCTGGGGCGACCATCTGGACCCCTGGCGCTGGGACGACGACGAGTACGTCGCCGGGCGCCTGGAGCTGCTGGAGCGGCACGGCCTGAAGGTGTGGGCGATCTCGAACCACCTCAAGGGCCAGGCCGTCTGCGACGACCCCATCGACCAGCGGCACCGCGACATCGTCTCCGACCGGGTCTGGGGCGACGGCGACCCCGAGGGCGTGCGGCAGCGTGCGGCGGAGGAGATGAAGAACACCGCGCGGCTGGCCGCCAAGCTCGGGGTCAAGACGGTCGTCGGGTTCACCGGCTCTGCGATCTGGAAGTACGTGGCCATGTTCCCGCCCGTCTCCGACGCCACGATCGAGGCCGGCTACCAGGACTTCGCCGACCGCTGGAACCCGATCCTCGACGTGTTCGACGAGGTGGGCGTGAAGTTCGCGCACGAGGTGCACCCCAGCGAGATCGCCTACGACTACTGGACCACCGTGCGGACCCTCGAGGCGATCGGCCACCGCGAGGCGTTCGGCCTGAACTGGGACCCGAGCCACATGGTGTGGCAGGACCTCGACCCGGTCAGCTTCCTCTGGGACTTCAAGGACCGGATCTACCACGTGGACTGCAAGGACACGAAGAAGCGCATGACGAACGGCCGCAACGGCCGCATGGGCTCGCACCTGCCTTGGGCCGACCCGCGCCGCGGCTGGGACTTCGTGTCGACCGGGCACGGAGACGTCCCGTGGGAGGACGCGTTCCGGATGCTCAACACGATCGGCTACGACGGCCCGATCTCCGTGGAGTGGGAGGACGCCGGCATGGACCGCCTCGTCGGCGCCCCGGAGGCGCTCGAGTTCGTGCGCTCCCACGCGTTCGACGCGCCGGACTCCGCGTTCGACGCGGCCTTCTCGACGCGCTGACGCAGACCTGCTGACCCAGCAGACGTACTGAGCAGGACCGGGCCCCGGACGAATGGGAGTGCGGACGAGGCCCGGCCTGCGTGACGAGACTCGATGAGGAGCTGCATCACGCATGAAGACTATCCAGGCACGCGCGCGAGCGCGGCAAAAGAAGACGTTCGCGGTGGTCGCGACGGCCGCACTGGTCGGTTCGGCCCTCCTGACCATGCCCGCGGCGTCCGCCCACCCGGGCCATCCGGCTCACGACACCCAGGACGCCGCGGCCGCCGCGGACACCGACTGGGGCAACTACGAGAAGATCCTGCTCACCAAGGACGTCGGTGAGCCCATCGACATGGCGGTCCTGCCTGACTCGCGGGTGCTGCACACGGCCCGCAACGGCCAGGTGCGCCTGACCGACCCGGCCACCGGCGTCACCAGGGTGGTCAACACCCTCGACGTGTACGCGAACTCCGAGGACGGCCTGCAGGGCATCGCCCTGGCGCCGGACTTCGCGGAGAGCAACGAGGTCTACCTCGTGTACGCGCCGCGGGACGCCGACGGCGACGGCGCGGCGGACACGCCGGCGGGCAACGCACCGAACACGCTGCCTGCCGGCGAGGACGAGAGCTACTGGGACCGGTGGGTGGGCGTCAACCGCCTGTCGAAGTTCACGTTCACCGGTGACGCGCTCGACCCGGCCTCGGAGCAGCCGATCCTCGACATCGAGGTGCAGCGTGGCCAGTGCTGCCACGTCGGCGCGGACATCGACTTCGACGGCGACGGCAACCTCTACCTGTCCACCGGTGACAACACCCCGGCCGGCACGCCGGGCGCCAACGGGTACGCCCCGAACAACGATGCCCCGAACATGAACCCGGGCTTCGACGCGCGTCGCGGTGCGGGGAACACCAACGACCTGCGGGGCAAGATCCTGCGGATCGATGTGCGCGACGAGATCCCGGCCGGTGCGCCGCCAGGGGAGGGCAGCACCTATGACATCCCCGAGGGCAACCTGTTCGCCCCGGGCACCGAGGGCACACGCCCCGAGATCTTCGTGATGGGCGTGCGCAACCCGTTCCGTATCGAGGTCGACCCGGAGACGAGCTCGCTCACCTGGGCGGACTACGGCCCCGACGCCGGCGCTGCGAACCCGGACCGCGGGCCGATGGGCTACGTGGAGTGGAACGCCGTCGGGCTCGACGACCCGCACAACTCCGGTTGGCCGTACTGTCACGGACCGAACGCGGCCTACAACGAGTGGAACTTCGAGACCGCCACGCCGCGCGAGTTCTTCGACTGCGCGGCACCCGTCAACAACTCCCGCTGGAACACCGGCCTGACCGACCTCCCGCCGGCCCGGACCGCGACCCTGTACTACGGCGACCAGCCGGGGCAGCAGCCGCGCGACGAGCTCGTGAACTTCGGCTCCGGCACCGGACAGGGACCCATGGGCGGACCGGTCTACCACTACGACGCCGACGGGACCGCGCCGGGCAAGTTCCCCGCGGTCTGGGACGGCAAGGCGTTCTTCGGGGAGTTCTCCCAGGACTACCTCGCGGCGTTCACCGTGGACTGGTCCACGCACCAGGTGGGCGAGATCGAGGACTTCTTCCCCAACACCGCGCTGGAGGCGGCGGGGATGTTCCGCAACGACAACCCGATCGACCTCGAGTTCGGCACGGACGGCTCCCTGTACGTGCTGGAGTACGGCGACGGCTTCTTCCGGCAGAACCCCGACTCCGGGCTGTACCGGATCGACTACGCGGAGGGCAACAAGGCGCCCCAGGCGCGGTTCACGGCCACGCCCTCGTCGTCGTCGTCCGCCCCGCTCGAGGTCTCGTTCGACGCCTCCGCCTCGACCGACCCCGACGGAGACGCGCTGACGTACCAGTGGGACTTCGACGGTGACGGGACGTTCGACGCCAGCGGTGCCCAGGCCACCCACACCTACACCGAGCTCGACGTGTACACGGCCCGGCTCCGGGTCACCGACGCACGAGCCAAGTTCTCGCTGACCTCGCGGGTGATCAGCGTCGGCAACCAGGCACCCGAGGTCACCGTCGAGTTCCCGGCGGACGGCGGGTTCTTCGACTGGGGCGACGCGGTGCCGTTCCAGGTCACCACGCAGGACGCCGAGGACGGCAGCGAGACGGTCTGCAGCCGGGTCGCGTGGTCCTACGGGCTCGGCCACGACGAGCACGCCCACCCCGAGGTGTCCGGCACGGGCTGCACCGGTGCCTTCCCGACCGACCCCAACTCCCCGGAGCACGGCGCCGGCTCGCACCTGTACGGCGCGGTCGTCGTCACCTACACCGACAACGGTGCCAACGGTCTGCCGCCCGCGAAGGGCGAGGCCACGCTGCGCCTGAACCCGAAGCTGCAGGAGGCGGAGCACGCGACCCTCAAGGGCGTCGAGGTGGTCCAGGACGAGGCGGCCTCGGCCGGCGCGTACGTCGACGGCCTGGGCAAGCGTGACTCGGTCGCCCTGGAGCGCGTGAACCTCTCCGGCATCGACAGCGCCACCGCGAGGATCCGCGGCAAGGGCACGGTCGAGCTGCGCTGGGGCTCGCCGACGGCGAAGCCGTTCGCCAGCGCCAAGGTCAACGTCCGGACCTGGCAGGACGTCGCCCTGCAGTTCAGGGACCGCAGCACAACGGGGGCGCTCTACATCACCGCGACCGGCGGCCTCGACGTCGACGCGATCACGATGGTCGGTCAGGGCGTCGGCGCGCCCTCGCCGGCCGCACAGAGCTCGACCGGCCCGACCGGGGCCGCTCAGACCGAAGGAGAGCAGTGATGGAATCACGCACTGACGTCAACCGCAGGAACTTCCTGAGGCTGGCCGGCGGCACCGTGGCCGTCGGTGCGGCCACGCTGGCCGGTGCCGGACTCGCGGGCAGCGCAGCCGCCTCGACCCTCGCACCCGCTGCGGCGACCGGAGCGGAGACCGCCGGCCGGGGCCGGGTGCTCGTGCCCGCCGGGCACATCGGCATCCAGCTCTACTCGATCAGGGACAAGGTCTCCTCGCTCGGCTTCCGCACCGTGTTCGAGCGGCTCGCCGACATGGGCTACGCGGAGGTCGAGTTCGCCGGGTACACGCAGGGCCAGGTCGGGGCGATCACCCCCGAGGAGATCCGGCAGCTGCTGGACGACAACGGCCTGCGTGCCGTCGGGTCGCACCGCGGCATCGCCGACTTCGCGAACAACATGGAGCGGGAGCTCGACATCGCCGAGATCCTCGGTATGGAGCACGTGGGCACCGCGCAGGCGCCCACGAACAACCGCACGGTCGCCGGCTACCTCGCCGCCGCCGAGCAGTTCAACGGCTTCGGGGAGGCGGCATCCGCCCGCGGCCTGAAGTTCTACCAGCACAACCACGACGGCGAGTTCAGCTTCGCCACCGACAACCCCGACGTCCGCCTCTACGACGTCTTCTACGACAACACCGACCCGAGGAAGGTCTTCCTCGAGATGGACGTCTACTGGGCGTTCGTGGGCAAGCACCGCTACCCGGGCTTCGAGCCGGTGGACTACGTCAAGCGCAACCCGCACCGCTACCCGCTCCTGCACCTCAAGGACGGCGACGCGAACCCGGCGAACACCGGGGGCTACGACATCGTGGAGTTCGGCGCCGGCGACCTGCCGTACACCGAGTTCCTGTCGGCGCTCGCGGGTTCGGGCCGGCGGCACGGCATCTGGGAGCAGGACAACGCCGCCACGGTGGCCGCACCGGGCTTCCCGGTCGACTCGTTCGGCAACGCCGAGCGGTCGTACGTGGAGATCCGGTCGCTGCGCGCGGAGCGCTGCTGATCCGGTAGGGGAGCAAGGGGTGTGGCCGACGCCGTCCGG
>NZ_JBHXBG010000057.1:0-30878 GCF_042726755.1 Promicromonospora sp. NPDC060271
GGGCCCATGCCCGCACCGGGTGAAAGTTCTCATCCCCCTCTCACGAAGTTCTCATCAGGGCCTGGAAGGGTGATGCCCCAGACCGACGGAAGGAACGGACCGTATGTCCAAGCTCTCCAACATGATCGGCCTCGCCAAGAAGGTGCTCGACTCCCAGACCGGGCAGCAGCAACAGGGGGCACCGCAGGGCGGTTCGACGGGTCAGAAGTCCTGGCGGTCCACGCTCGAGGACGTCGTCGGAGCGGTGAACGGGCGGTCCCAGTCCGCGGGAGCGCCGGGCCAGGCGCCCGCCCCGCAGGCGCGGCCTGTCCCGCAGGGCCGGCCGGGCACGCAGGCGTCCACCGACGCCGACCGCCAGGCCATCGCCCGCTACGACTACCTGATGCGCACCGCCGAACCGCATCAGATCGAGCAGATCCATGCCGAGTCGTTCGCCCGGCTCACGCCGGCGCAGCGTGAGGCGGTGCTGCACCGGATGCAGTCCGACCTGCCGCCGCACGAGCAGCCCCGCTCGGCCGGTGTCGCCGACCTGTCCCGGGCAGCGGCCCGGTCGGAGGCGCGCCAGCCGGGATCCATGCGGTCGACGCTGGCCAAGGTCGGCACGGGCGCGGCCGTCGCGGGAGTCGCCGTCGGCGCCGTCGGCATCCTCGGCGCGGTCGCGGCCGGCGCGGCGGTGAGCAGTGTTGCGGGCCCGCTCCTCGAGAACGCGGCGAACCTCGGAGTCGACTTCGACGCGCTCGCGGCGGGCATCGACGTGGAGGGGCTCACGTCGTCGGTCGGTGACCTCGGCGCCGGCGCCCTCGACGAGGCCGCGGCGGGTGTCGGCGAGCTCGGCGGCGGGGTCGTCGGCGAGGCGGCGGCTGGTGTCGAGGGCTTGGCCGGCACGGCGGACGGCGCCCTCTCCGGGCTCGGGGACCATGTCTCCGGGGCGGGCCAGCAGCTCTCGGACCTGGCCAGGGACTTCGACCCGCGCAACTTCTTCTGACCGGTCCTGCCTGACGCGGACCGACGTGTGACGCACGCCCTCGTGCCCGGTGCGGGACTCCCGCAGCCCTGGCACGAGGGCGTCGACGTCGGACGGGGCGCGCAGCCCGCGTCAGGGCCTGCGCGGGGTACGGGCGACCGCGAGCGCCACGGCCTCGTCGAGCCGCGTGGCGAATGCCCGGACGGCGTCGACCTGCCCGGGGTCGACGTCGAACGTCGAGCTCCTGCGGGTGGTCCTGACGACCACCTTCGTCGAGCGTCTGCGCTCCTCGATCTCGATCCGCGGGCGGTCCATGGCGAGGTGGTCCCGGTGCGTGTCGGTGAACCCGAAGATCTCGAGGACGTGCCCGTCGTTGCACAGCAGGGTCGTGCCGTCGGCCCAGACCTCGTCGTACGTCGCCATGGCGCGAGTCTAGGGGGCGTGCCGCGCCGAGCGAAGGGCCTCGACCGCCTCTGCGCGAGCGCGCATCACGAGGCGTCCAGGTCGCGACGGCGGAGCCCGAGGAGCCCGGCGCCGGCCAGCCCCGCGACGAGCACGACCAGCACGGTCAGGGCGGCCGCGAGGCCGACGCCGGTGGTCAGCGGCACCGCCGTCGCGGCGAAGGGTGAGATGCGCTGCAGCACGGCGGCGTCCGCCACCTGGAACTCGCCGAGGAAGTCGAGGGCGACCGTCAGGCCGAGGACCGTCCACGTGACCGGAGCCGCCAGGCGCGGGGCCCAGCCCGTCAGCATCACCGCGAGACCGGCGAACGCCAGGCACGCGGGCAGGTAGGCCATGGTGGCCCCGAGCACGTCCAGGGGTGTGCCGTAGCCCAGGCCGGCCCCCAGCCCGAGGCCGAACAGGACGACCGTGGTACCGAGCGCCGTCAGCAAGAGGTGGCTCGCGGCCCAGCGGAGGCGGTCGACGGGTCCGCTCAGCAGCAGGTCGGCGAGCCCGCCTGTCTCCTGGGTGCGCACCTGCAGCGCGGAGACGACGGCGGACGCCGCCACCACCTGCGCCAGCACGTACAGCACGAGCCGGAAGAACGCGTCCGCGACGTCGCCGTCGCCCGTCGTCGCCATGAGGTCCTGGTAGGCGGGCGTGTCGAGCAGGCCACCGATGGAGCGCATGGCGGCGCCGAGCGCGGCCCCGAGCAGCGTGAACCCCGCCGCCCAGCCGAACAGGGCCCCGCGGTGGATGCGCCAGGCCAGCGCGAGCGGACCGCGCAGCCCGGGTCCGGCGACCGCCGGACCCGGCCGGGCCGGCACCAGGCCCGCGCCGAGGTCGCGCCGCGCGGAGAGCGCGAACGCGGACCAGGTCAGGAGCGCCGCGAGTCCGGCGAAGAGCGCGAACACCCACCACTGCTCGCCGGCGAACGACCGCACGTGCCGGGCCCAGCCGAACGGCGACCACCACACGAGCCCGGAACCGGTCAGGTCGCCCGCGCCGGCGACGGCGAGCAGCCCGCCGAGCGCGACGAGCGCGATCGTCCGCGCGCCGCCGGCCCCCTCGGTCACCTGGGCGGCGACCGCGCCGATGCCGGCGAACACGATGCCGCCCGCCCCGAGCGCCAGCCCGAGAGCCACGGAACCGCCGAGCGGCAGCCCCGTGGCCAGCAGGCTGAGCGCCACCAGCACGGCCACCGCGAGGTCGGCGACGCACACCACGGCGAGCGCCGCGGCGAGCGCGGCCTGCCGGCCCACGACCCCCGAGCCGAGCAGCTCCCGGCGTCCGGCCGCCTCGTCCGCCCGGGTGTGCCGGATGACCAGCAGCAGGCTCGCCAGGCCGGTGAACAGCACGCCGCTCGTGACGAACCCCTGGGCGGCGAGCGCGCCGGGGGTCGGCGCGAAGACCGGACCGCGCAGGGCGAGCAGCGCCGGGTTGGCCGCCACCTCGTCGATCAGGGCGGCGCGTTCGGCCTGCGTCGGGTAGGCGGTGATCCCGCCGGACGCCAGCCCGAGGGCGAGCAGGGCCATGAGCACCAGCCAGATCGCCAGGACGAGCCGGTCGCGGCGCACGATCAGCCGGGTGAGCTCCCCGATCCCGGTCAGCGGGCCGACGGCGGTCACAGCGCCGCTCCGGCCGGTGCCTGGCGGTAGTGCGCGAGGAAGAGCTCTTCCAGCGACGGCGGTCTGCTGGTGAGCGCGCGCACGCCGGACTCGGTGAGCGCGCGCAGCAGGATGTCCAGGTGCTCGGTGTCGACCCGGCAGGTGATGTTCGGCCCGTCCACCTCCAGGTCGTGGACACCGGGCAGCGTGGCGAGCCCGGGCGCGGGGGCCGCCAGCTCGGCGGTCACGACGGTGCGCCGAGCGGCGCGCAGCTCCGTCAGCGGCGCGGACTCGACGGTCCGGCCCGCGCGGACGATGCTGACCCGGTCGCACAGGGCCTCCACCTCGGACAGGATGTGGCTCGACAGGAGGACCGTGCGCCCGTTGTCGTGCTCGCGGGCGATCTCGGCCGCGAACGTGGCCTCCATCAGCGGGTCCAGGCCGGAGGTGGGCTCGTCGAGGATGAGCAGGTCGACGTTCGACGCCAGGGCGGCGACGAGCGCCACCTTCTGCCGGTTGCCCTTGGAGTAGGTGCGGCTGCGCTTGCTCGGGTCCAGCTCGAAGCGTTCGATCAGCTCGTCGCGGCGGGCGGCATCCTGCCCGCCGCGGGTGCGGCCGAGCAGGTCGATCACCTCGCCGCCGGTCAGGTTGGGCCACAGGGTGACGTCGCCGGGCACGTAGGCCAGCCGGCGGTGCAGCTCGGTGGCGTCGGCCCACGGGTCGCGGCCGAAGAGCCGGACCTTGCCCGACGTCGCCCGGAGCAGGCCGAGCAGCACCCGGATGGCGGTGGTCTTGCCCGCGCCGTTCGGCCCGAGGAAGCCGTGCACCTCGCCCTGGTCGACGCGAAGGTCCAGGCCGTCCAGCGCTCTGGTCGAGCCGAAGGTCTTGACCAGCCCTTCGACCTCGACGACGGGACTGCCCGTGGTTGCGGTCATCGTTCTTCTTCCTTCTCGTAGTTGTCCAGGGCCTGCCGGATCTGGTCGGTGAGACCGTCCGGGAGGAGGTCGGGGGAGACGATGTCGAGCGTCGCGCGGCCGAGCCGAGGGCCGGCGTCGGTGATGGTGTCGACCTCCAGCAGCCGGGTCATGTGCTGGTGCAGCACGAGCCCACCCAGCCGCATGCTGGTGTAGACGATGGCGCGGGTCCGGGCGTCGGCCAGCCCGGGGCGGTCGGCGAAGTAGCGCTCGGTCAGGTTCACCATCTCGTCGAAGACGGTCGCGGCGGCGGGCGTGCCGTCGACGAGCGCGCGGGCGAGGTAGTCGAGGACGGGCTGCGACGAGGCGTAGACCGTCGAAAGGAACGAGGAGTCGCCGATCTCGCCGCGGTCGAACGCGGCCTCGGTGGTCCCGCGGTAGTACGCCAGCACGTGGTCGTCGCAGGCGGCCCGGAGCCCCTCCTTCGTCCCGAAGTGGTGCTGGACCAGCGCCGGCGAGACGCCCGCACGCTTGGCGATGCCGCGGATGGTCGCGCCGGCGATGCCCTGTGCGCCGAACTCGGCGAGGGCGGCGTCGCGGATGCGGGCGCGGGCGGTGAGGTCATCGGAATGGGGCACGCCGCCAGCCTATACACATGTACAGCATGCTGTACAGCCGTACAGCATCGAAGGGATCTGCCCAACGGGCACACCTTCGCTCCTTCAGGGAGGTGGAGTCCTGATCTCTGGCGTGTAGCGTTGGACATCTGATGAATTCGGTCAGCGGGTGCCCGTATTCGGCCTGTCACGGTCGCAGACTGCTGATCTTTGTCCGATAGAACCGACCATTACCCGATCAGAGAGAGGGCCCACATGCCCGGTCCGCTGCCCCCGATCGACCCTGCCGCACTGCCGGCTCCGGTCGACGTGTCCGACAACTCCGGCGCCCTCGCGGAGGTGCGCGCGGTCATCGACGCCGGCCCCTACCGTGACGACTGGGACTCCTTGCGCGCCTACACCCCGCCGGAGTGGTACCAGGACGCCAAGTTCGGCATCTTCATCCACTGGGGCGTCTACTCGGTGCCCGCCTTCCGCAGCGAGTGGTACTCGCGGGCGATGTACCTGGAGGGCGCGCCGGAGTACGAGCACCACGTCGCGACGTACGGGCCGCACCGCGACTTCGGCTACAAGGACTTCATCCCGTCCTTCACCATGGACCGCTTCGACCCGGACGAGTGGGCGAGGCTGTTCCGGCAGGCGGGCGCCCAGTTCGTGGTCCCGGTCGCCGAGCACCACGACGGCTTCGCCATGTACGACACGGGCCGCTCCCGCTGGAGCGCCGCCCGCATGGGCCCCGAGCGCGACGTGTTCGGGGAGCTCTCCGAGGCGACGGACCGCGCCTGGATGGTGCGCGGGGCGTCGTCGCACCGTGCGGAGCACTGGTGGTTCATGAACGGCGGGGCGAAGTTCGACTCGGACGTACTCGTCCCCGAGTTCCAGGACTTCTACGGCCCCGCGCAGCGCGAGGAGACCGCGCCCAGCGAGCGGTTCATGGAGGACTGGCTGCTGCGGACGGTGGAGATCATCGACCGCTACCGCCCGCAGGTGCTGTGGTTCGACTGGTGGATCGAGCACCCGGCCTTCAAGCCGTACCTCGCGCAGCTCGGCGCCTACTACTACAACCGCGCGGCGCAGTGGGGCCGCGAGGTGGTCATCAACTACAAGTGGGACGCCTTCGCCGAGGGAAGCGCCGTCTACGACATCGAGCGCGGCACGATGGGCGACATCCGGCCGTCGGTCTGGCAGAACGACACCTCGGTCTCGAAGTCGGCGTGGTCGTGGGTGGAGGGCCACGAGCACAAGTCCGCGGACGACCTGATCGCCGAGCTCGCCGACACCGTCTCGAAGAACGGCGTGCTCCTGCTCAACGTCGGCCCCAAGCCGGACGGGACCATCCCGGACGAGGAGCAGGAGCTGCTGCGCTCGATCGGTGCCTGGCTGGCCCGCAACGGCGAGGCGATCTACGGCACCCGGCCCTGGGTGGTCGCAGCGGAGGGGCCGACCGAGGTCGCCGTCGGCTCGTTCGTCGACGGCAAGGCGGCCGAGTTCACCGGGGCCGACTTCCGGTTCACCGCACGGAAGCACGTGACCGGTGACTACGTCTACGCGATCCCGCTGGCCGAGCCCGCGGACGGCGTGCTGCGGATCCGCGCGTTCGGCAAGGGCGCCGGGCTACTCACCCGCCCGATCAAGGAGGTGAAGGTGCTCGGCGAGTCCGGCCCCGTCGACTGGGAGCAGACCGCCGGAGAGCTGATCGTGCGCACGACCGGGCCGGCCGTGGTGAAGCTGTTCCTCGAAGCCGACCAGGTCCAGCCGCGCCACGACTTCCTGCACTAGGCACGACGGCGGGCGCACGGAGGGCGACCCGGGACCAGGATCACATCCCGGGTCGCCGCCGGTATGTCGGATCGGTGCTGTTCTGGGAGACCCGTGGACGCTAGGCTGCGTTCGACACTTTTCCAGGCCACGGCGTCGTCCCGAGCTGCCGGAACCTGACCGACCGTGAGACGGAGGGCGACCAGATGCCCGCACGCGACGACCGCACCAGGGGTGCGCGTGCGTTGCGTGGTGGCCTGGCGGCGTCGTCGGCGACGTTCGTCGCCCTGATGTCGCACCTGGCCGGCGGCGGGGAGCTGCCCGGCCTGCTGGGCATCGTCGTCCCGCTGGTGCTGTCGCTGCCGGTCTGCATGGCCTGGTCGGGGCGCCTGTCGCTGGCCGGGCTGTCGGCCTCGGTCGTCGCGAGCCAGCTCTTCTTCCACGTGCTGTTCACGCTGGGCACCCCGGCCGCCGCTCGGCCGGTGTCCGCGGGGGCGGGCGCGCATGCCGGGCACGAGGGCATGACGATGCCGGCCCCGGCCGCCGGGCCGGCGGTCGAGATGGCGCACGCCGACCTCACGATGTGGCTGTCGCACGGCCTCGCCGCCGTCGTCACGATCGCGGTCCTGTACCGCGGTGAGCTGCTGCTCCTGCGCCTGCGCGAGCTCGCCGTCCGGGCGGCCGCCTGGCTGCTTGGCGGGCTCGCGGTCGTCGACCGCGCCGGCTCGTTCGTGCTCCCGGCGCTGCCCGGCGTGGTCGCCGCGGCCTTCCGGTCGCCGCACCCGAGCCCTCAGCTGACCCCTCTGCTCCGCAGGGGACCTCCCGCACCGCACGCGGTCTGAGCTCCGCATACGGGCGCACCGGGTGCCCGTGTGCTGTTCCGTGCTCGCCTCGGGCTCACGCGCTGTGCGCGCCCGAGCGGCGAGCGGGGACTGCTGTCCCTGTGCGTGCTGACGTCGCCGTGCGACGTCGGAGGAGAGGTTTCCCATGCCCCGATCCCGTCCCCTCGTGGCCGGGCTCGCGGTGGCGGTCGTCGCGCTGTTCGCGACGGCGGTCCCCGCGTCCGCCCACGACAAGCTGATCTCCAGCGACCCCGCGTCCGGCCAGAGGCTGGCCGAGGCGCCGGCGGAGGTGTCCCTGACCTTCTCCGCCGACGTCCTGGAGATGGGCGCCGCCGTCGTCGTCTCCGACGCCGCCGGCACCGAGTGGGTGTCCGCCGCCCCGGCGGTCGACGGCCCCGTCGTGACGGCGGTGCTCGACGCGGGTATGCCCGACGCCGGGTACGAGATCCGCTGGCGGGTCGTGTCGTCCGACGGGCACCCGATCTCGGGGGTCGTCCCGTTCACCGTCGGTGACGGGGAGCCGTTGGCCGACGGGGCGGGCGGCGTCGAACCTGGCGCCGCTCCGTCCGGCGCCGGCGAGACCGGTGGGGCGAGCGTGCCGGGGACCGACGCACGGAGCAGTACGCAGACTCAGATCGCACAGGAGGACGAGGGGCCCTGGCGGGTCGTCCTCGTCGGCGCGGGCGGGGCCGCCGTCGCGGTGGCCCTGCTCGTACTTGTCCAGTTCCTGCGCCGCCGCAGCCATGCGGGCGGCACCGAGGAGGCCGGCGCCGAGCCGGGCTCCTCGGAAACGGTGTGATGAGAGGTATTCCTGTGCTGAACCTGCTGACCCTTCGTCAGAGCAAGACCAAGAGCAAGACCCGGAGCAAGGCCGGCCTCCGGTCGGGCGTCGCCGTCGCGGCGGTCGCCCTGGCCCTCGCGGGCTGCGGCACCACCGCCGGCGCGTCGCCCGACGCCGCCGACGGCGCGGCACCCGCCGGGCAGAACGTGACCCTCTCGGACGGCTGGGTGAAGGCCGCCGACTCGGGGATGTCCGCCGCGTTCGGCGAGCTGACCAACGCGGGGCCCGACGACGTCACGGTGGTCTCCGCGACCACCGAGGCGTCCTCGACGCTCGAGCTGCACGAGACCGTGGAGAACGAGTCCGGGGAGATGATCATGCGGGAGATCGAGGGCGGGTTCGTCATCCCCGCCGGCGACACCCTGACCCTGGCGCCCGGCGGTAGCCACATCATGCTGATGGACCTCACCGACCCGCTGGAGGCGGGCGAGGAGGCCACGTTCACCCTCACGTTCGCGGACGACTCGACCTACGAGTTCACCGCGCCCGTGAAGGACTACTCGGGGGCGAACGAGAACTACGTGGGCGGCGACGCCGAGATGGACATGGGCGCCGACAGCATGGGCGCGGAGGGCTGATGACCGGGCCCGGTAAGAGCGTGAGCTCCGGCCGGGCCGGGTCGACCCGGCGGCAGTTCCTCCTCGGAGGAGCTGTCGCCGGCGTCGGCGCGGCCGCCGCCATCGGCGCTGACCTCGCCGTGAGCGCCACTTCCGACGGTCCCGCCGCCGAACCGGCGGCGCTGAACGGCGAGCAGACCGTGCGGTTCTACGGCACCCACCAGGCGGGGATCGACACCGCCGCCCAGGCCCATGGGCTGTTCGTCGCGCTCGACCTGCACGGCGGCACCACCCGCGAGGACCTGGTGCGGATGATGCGCATCCTCACCGACGACGCCGCCCGCCTGACGCAGGGGAGCCCCGCGCTGGCGGACTCCGAGCCCGAGCTGGCGACGGTCCCGGCGCGGCTCACGGTCACGTTCGGGTTCGGTCCGCGGTTCGTCGCCCGGGCCCGCGGTGAGGCGCCGGGCTGGCTGAAGGCGCTGCCCGCGCTCACGGTCGACCGGCTGCTGCCCGAGTTCAGCGACGGTGACCTCCTGCTCCAGATCGCCGCGGACGACCCGCTCGCCGTCGCGCACACCGCCCGCATGCTGCTCAAGGACGCCCGGAGCTTTGCCTCGGTGCGCTGGAGTCAGCAGGGGTTCCGGCGCGCGCACGGCAGCGTCCGGCCGGGCACGACCATGCGCAACCTCTTCGGCCAGGTCGACGGCACGTCCAACCCGGAGCCCGGCACCGCGGACTTCGACCAGGTCGTGTGGAACCGCGACGGGTGGCTGGCCGGCGGGACGAGCGCCGTCGTGCGCCGCATCGGCATGGACCTGGACAAGTGGGACCGGCTCGACCGCGGCGGACGCGAGCAGTCGGTGGGCCGCTACCTGTCCAACGGCGCGCCGCTGACCGGCACCGACGAGTTCGACGAGCCCGACTTCGAGGCGACAACGCCCATCGGGTTCCCGGTGATCCCGGAGTTCTCCCACGTGCGGCGCGCGCGCAGCGAGAACTCCGCCGAGCGGATCTTCCGGCGTGCCTACAACTACGACGACCGGCCCATCGGGGAGGCGGTCTCCCTGTCGGGACTGATCTTCGTCTCGTTCCAGGCCGACGTCGACCGGCAGTTCGTCCCGATCCAGCGACGCCTGGACCAGCTCGACCTGCTCAACGAATGGACAGTGCCGATCGGCTCGGCCGTCTTCGCCATCCCGCCGGGGTGCGCCGAGGGCGGCTTCGTCGGTGAAACCCTTCTCACCTGAAAGCAGGCTCCTCAATGACCGAGACGCTTGTCGGCCGCCCCTGGTTCGGCCCGCTCCTGCGCCGACTGCACTTCTACGCCGGCCTCCTGGTCGGCCCGTTCATCCTGGTCGCCGCGACCAGCGGCGCCCTGTACGCGCTGACCCCCGCGCTGGAGCAGGTGGTCTACGACCACGAGCTGCACGCCCCGGTCACCGGAGCGCCGCTGCCCCTCGGCGAACAGATAGCGGCCGCCCAGGACCACGTCGGCGCGGACGCGGTGCTCGCAGCGGTACGTCCGGCGCCCGAGCCGGGCGACACCACGCGGGTCATGTTCGGCCAGGACGGGCTGGGGCCCAGCGAGTCCCGCGCGATCTTCGTCGACCCCGGTACCGGTGAGGTCCGGGGCGACCTGGTCGCCTACGGGTCGAGCGGTTCGCTGCCGATGCGGGCCTGGGTCTCGAACCTGCACCGCAGCCTGCACCTCGGCGACCCCGGGCGGCTGTACAGCGAGCTCGCGGCCTCCTGGCTCGGGATCGTCGCCACCGCGGGGCTCGTGCTGTGGATCCTCCGGCTGCGCGCCGGTCGCCGCGCCGCGCGTCGTGCCGCCGCCGCAGTCTCCGGAGTCGCAATCTCCGCCGTCGAACCGCCGAAGCGACGGCGCACCGGTTACCGGCGCGTGCTGTCCTGGCACACCACCATCGGCGCCGTCGTCGTGCTCGTCGCGCTGTTCCTGTCCGTCACCGGGATCACCTGGTCCCAGTACGGCGGAGCCAACGTGGGGGAGCTGCGCACCAGCCTCGGCTGGCTCACCCCGTCGGTGAACACCGCCCTGTCGGACGACGCGCCGGCCGCCGACGACGAGCACGCCGGGCACGGAGGCGCGACCGGCGAGCACACGGGTGTCGCGAACCCCGCGACCTTCGACGCGGTGCTCGCCATCGCGCAGCGCGTCAACGTCGACACGGGCGAGGTGGAGATCAAGCCGCCCGCCGAGCCCGGCACCGCGTGGGTGGTGCAGGAGAACAAGAGCAGCGTGCCGACCGCCGGCGACTCCGTCGCGATCGACGGGAGCACCCTGCAGGTGGTCGACCAGGCGGACTTCGCGGACTTCCCGCTGGCGGCCAAGCTCACGACCTGGGGCATCGACCTGCACATGGGTCTACTGTTCGGCCTGGCCAACCAGCTCGTGCTCTTTGTGCTCGCGCTGGGCATCGGCTCGATGGTGGTGCTCGGGTACCTCATGTGGTGGAAGCGGCGGCCGACCCGCGAGCCGCGCGGGCTCGTAGGCCCGCCTCCGGTCCGTGGCGCGCTGCGCGGTGCGCCGTGGTGGGGGCTGGCGGCCGTGGTCGTGTGCGCCGTCGCGGTCGGCTGGTTCCTCCCGCTCGTCGGGTACACGCTCGCGGCCTTCGTGGTCGTGGACGTCCTGATCGGGGTGGTCCGGGCCCGCCAGCTGACGTGAGCGTGCCGTCTCGGAGGTCTCGGAGGTCACGGTGTGGTGGTTCGGTAGGTGCCGGCAGGGCTGAATTTCGTTCGGCTGGACACCAAATATGCGGGCTGTGCTGAACAATTCGGCTGGGCCAAACTGAGTCGGGCTGGGCCGAACGAATTTCAGCAGGCCTGGCACCCTCGCCCTGGGCGCACCCTGCTCCGTCGGCCGAGCCTGTCGCGACCCCGTGACCCGGCGGACACGTCCTGACAAGCCCGTCCGACGAAGAGAGGCAGGTTCGACCGGCAGGGCGTCAGCGGCCCAGCACGTACGTCTGGATCGCGATGACCGCGGCGCCCCGGGCCCAGACGTCGAAACCGGAGGCCTGTACCGCGAGCTCCGGCGGCTCGGCGAGCGGGTCCAGGTCGCCCGCCAGTCCGGCGTCGAGCGCCGTCCGCGCCACGACGGCCAGGCGCGCGCCCTCGCCACCGAGCACGACCACCTCGGGCAGCGCGACATTGGTGACGACGGCGACCAGCCGGCCAAGCGCGCGACCGGCGTCGTCCACCACGCGGCGGGCGAGCGCGTCGCCCGACTCGGCGAGGTCGAGGATCTTGTCGTAGGGCACCAGGTCGCCGCGCACGGCGGCGACCTGGCGCTCGATCGAGCCGGTCGTGAGCATCGCGGTGGCGCACCCGCGGTGCCCGAGCGGGCAGGGCGGGCCGAGCGGGTCCAGCGGGTGGTGCCCGAGCAGGCCGAGGCCCGCGTTGGGCCCGTCGAGCAGCCGGTCGTGCGCGACGATGCCGACGCCGACGCCCGCGCCGACGGTGACGAGGGCGAACTGGTCGTGCCCGCGCCCCTCGCCGAACCAGTGCGTCGCCTCGGTCAGCGCCAGGACGTCGTTGGCCGCGACGACCGGGCGGCCGGTCCGCTCCTGCAGGAGCGTGGTCAGCGCGACGTCGGTCCAGCCGAGGAAGGGTGCGCGCTGCACGGTCCCGTCGGGCAGGACGTTTCCGCCGATCGACACTCCGACGGCGGTCACGTCCGGCACCTGGGCGGCCAGGTGGTCCACGAGGGCGGCGACGGCGGCGGCGACGTCGTCCGGGGTGCGGCCGTCGAGCGGCAGGCCGCCGGACGCGACGACGTCGGCCCGCAGCGTGGTGACGACGCCGTGGGCGGTGTCCCCGGTGATCTTCACGCCCACGAAGTGGTGCGCGTCGGGGACGATGTCGAGCGGCTGGGACGGCCGGCCGGGGCGCACGTCGCCGGCGCCGGGCCCGGCCTCGACGAGAAGACCGGCCGCTACCAGCGGCTTCGTCAGGCGCGTCAGGCTGCCCGCGCTGAGGTCCGTGCGGCGCGCGAGCTCGGCCCGGGACAGCGGACCGTGCAGCAGCACCTCGAGCGCGAGGCGGTGGGACTGGCCCGCGAGCGGGACCCAGGGCTGCACCGCGCTGCTCGTCGTCATCGACCCTCCAGTTCTCGACCCTAGAATATCTTTCGCACTGAAACTTATCCCGATCGCCGACGCCCGACCCGAGGATCCACCAGATGTCCGTCTCTCTGCAGACCCAGCACGACGCCGCACCCGACGCCGCACCCGAAGCAGCGCAGTCGTTCGCCCACCTGCGCGCCGGGGGCGTGAGCCTGCTGCTCGACACGTCCGGTGAGCGCCTGCCGCGCGTGCTGCACTGGGGTGCGGACCTCGGCGACGTCGGACCGGCCGAGGTCGCCGAGCTCGTCCTCGCCTCGGTGGTCCCCGTGGTGTCGGGCACCCCCGACGCACCGTACGCGCTCACGCTGCTGCCCGAGCAGTCGGCGGGCTGGCTCGCCACCCCCGGCGTCACCGGCTCCCGGGACGGCGCCGCGTGGTCGACGGCGTTCCGCGTCACCGGCACGACGCTCGCCGGCCCGCTGACGCGCGACGACGGGACCCCCGTCGCCCACCGCCTCGTCGTGACGGCCGCCGACCCCGACGCCGGCCTCCTGCTGACCCTCGTCGTCGAGCAGTACCCGTCCGGGCTCGTGCGCACCCGCACCACCCTGACCAACGCGGCCGACGACGTCTTCACCGTGGCCGGCCTCGACACCGCGCTGCCCGTACCCGCCGAGGCGAACGAGATCCTCGACTGGACCGGCCGCCACCTGCGCGAACGCTCCGCCCAGCGGCACGCCTTCACCGCGGGCACCCACCTGCGCGAGACGCGTCGCGCCCGCACCCACGACGGCACCCTGCTGCTCACCGCGGGCCGGTCCGGCTTCGGGCACGGCAGCGGCGAGGTCTGGGGCGTCCACGTCGGCTGGTCCGGCAACACCCGCACCTATGCCGAGCAGGAGATGCCCAGCGGCGCCCGCGTGCTGGGCGGCGGCGAGCTGCTCCTGTCGGGCGAGGTGCGGCTGAACGCCGGCGAGTCGTACACCTCACCCTGGCTGTACGCGTCCTACGGCGACGGGCTCGACGAGCTCTCCCACCGCTTCCACGCCTACCTGCGCTCCCGGCCGCAGCACCCCACCAGCCCCCGCAAGACCCTGATCAATGTCTGGGAGGCCGTCTACTTCGACCACGACCTGCCCCGGCTGACGGCGCTCGCGGACGCCGCGGCCGCCGTCGGGATCGAGCGCTACGTGCTCGACGACGGGTGGTTCAAGGGCCGGCGCGACGACACGGCTGGTCTCGGCGACTGGTACGTCGACGAGGACGTCTGGCCGGGCGGCCTGCACCCGCTGGCCGACCACGTCACCGGGCTCGGCATGGAGTTCGGGCTGTGGTTCGAGCCGGAGATGGTCAACCCGGACTCCGACCTCGCGCGGGAGCACCCCGAGTGGATCTTGCGGACCGGCCGGCGTCTGCCGCCGTCGGCCCGCAACCAGCAGGTGCTGGACCTCGCGAACCGGGGCGCCTGGGACCACGTGTTCGGGCGCATGGACGCGATCCTCACCGAGTACCCGATCACGTTCGTCAAGTGGGACCACAACCGCGACCTCATCGAGGCGGGGCACCAGGCGACCGGCCGGCCGGGCGTGCACGGCCAGACGCTCGCCGCCTACCAGCTCATCGACGCCCTGCGGGCCGCGCACCCGGACGTGGAGTTCGAGAGCTGCTCGGGCGGCGGTGGGCGCACCGACCTGGGCATCCTCGAGCGCACCGACCGGATCTGGGCCTCCGACTGCATCGACGCCCTGGAGCGGCAGGTCATCGAGGCGGGCACTGGCATGATCGTCCCGCCCGAGATGATGGGCTCCCACATCGGCTCGACGCACGCCCACACCACTGGCCGTACCCATGAGCTGAGCTTCCGCGGCGCGACGGCGTTCTTCGGCCACCTGGGCGTCGAGTGGGACCTGACGCGCGCCTCCGACGACGACCTGGCCGGCCTCGCCGCCTGGGTCAGCGCCTACCGCGAGCACCGCGGGCTGCTGCACACGGGCAAGGTGGTGCGCGCCGACCATCCCGACCCCGCGCTGCGTGTGCACGGCGTGGTCGCCGACGACCGGTCCGCCGGGATCTTCGCGGTGGTGCAGCTCACGACCGGCGTCTTCGCGCCGCCCGGGCGGGTGCGCCTGCCGGGCCTCGACCCGGCACGCATCTACGAGGTGCGGCCGCTCACCCCCGGGGACGACATCTCGCCCTGGGCGGGCACCTGGGCGCCCGCCTGGTGGAAGGACGGCGCGCGCCTGTCCGGCCGCACCCTCGGCGTGGTCGGCCTGCAGGTGCCCAACCAGTTCCCGGAGCGGTCGGTGCTGCTCGACGTCCGGGTCGTGACCGAGGCCTGACGGGACGGGTCAGAACGGTACGCCGCAGCGCAGCACGACGTTCGCGTACGGTGTCGCCTCGCCGGTCCGGACGACGAGGCGCGCCTGCGGCAGCAGCGCCTTGAGGTCGTCGTGCGGCAGGAGGTCGGGGGCGAGGCCACGCTCGCGCAGCCAGGTCTCGACGTCGGTCCCGCCGCTCTCCGCGGCGGCGACGGAACCCTCGACGGCGATCTCGGCGAGCAGCGCGTCGAGCACCTGGGTGAAGCGTGGCACGCCGTGCACGAGGGTCAGGTCGACCACGTCCGCCTCGCGGGGCAGGGGGAGGCCGTAGTCGGCCACGACCACCAGGTGCCCGTGCCCGAGCCGGGCCAGCCCCGCGGCCAGGGCCGGGTTGAGGATGCCGTGCCGGCGGGTCATCGCACCTCCGGCAGCGCGTCGGTCGAGGAAGGGTAGGAGGACTGCGCCCCGATGCCCGTGACGGCGTACGCGCCGACGCGGGCGGCGAGGCGGGCGGCGTCGAGCAGCTCGTCCCCGGCGGCGAGCCGGGCGGCCAGGGCGCCGACGAAGGCGTCGCCGGCGCCGGTCGTGTCGACGGCGCCGACCTTCGGGGCGGGCACCGCGGCGACCTCCCCGTCGCCGGAGCGGGTCGCGACGACGGCTCCCGCGCTGCCGAGCGTGATGACGACGGACGCCACCCCCGCCTCGGTCAGCGCGCGCGCTGCCGCCGCATGGTCGTCGTCGGGCACGTCCGGGTCGCCGACCAAGGACAGCGCGAGCCGGGCCTCGTGCTCGTTGACCACCAGCGGGTCGGCGCGCCGGATCACGTCAGCGGAGAGCTCGATCACGGGCGCGAGGTTGAGCACCACGCGGCCGCGTGCGAGGCGCACGGCCGTCTCCGTGGCCGCGCGGGGGATCTCGCCCTGCAGCACCACCACGTCCGCCCCGGCAACGGTCGCCGCGTGCGCCGACACCGTGCCGGTGTCGACGGCGGCGTTGGCCCCCGGGACGACGACTATCGAGTTCTCGCCGTCGGCGGACACGGTGACGAGTGCGATACCGGTGGGGCCGGGCACCGTGGCGAGCGCCGCGAGGTCGACGCCAGCGGCCCGCAGGCCGGCCGTCGCCGGGCCGGCGAACGAGTCGTCGCCGACGGCCCCGACGAACGCGACCTCGGCCCCGAGCCGGGCGGCGGCGACCGCCTGGTTCGCGCCCTTGCCGCCGGCGAGGACGGACATCGACCGCCCGAGGACGGTCTCCCCGGGGGCGGGGTGGACCGCCACCCGGGTGAGCAGGTCGGCGTTCACGGAGCCGACGACGACGACCCGGCTCACTGGAGGAAGTCCGTCACGTTGTCCTCGGTGACGGTCTGGACGGGCACCGGGGTGTCCTTGGCGACCTGCTCGCCGTCGAGCACCTGCTTCATGAGCTGGACGGCCTGCTTGCCGAGCTCCGCCGGCTGCTGCGCGATCGTCGCGGCGAGCGTGCCCGCCTCGACCGCCGCGAGGCCGTCGTCGGTGCCGTCGAAGCCGACCACGAAGACGTCGCTGCCCGCCCGGTCGCCCAGGGCCTGGATCGCGCCGAGGGCCATCTCGTCGTTCTCGGCGAAGATGCCGACGGCGTCGGGGTTCGACTGCAGCAGGTTGGTCGCGACGTCGAGGCCCTCGGCGCGCTCGAAGTTCGCCGTCTGCGTGGCGACGACCTCGATGTCCGGGTAGGCCGCGATGCCCTCGGTGAAGCCCTGGCCACGGTCGCGGCTGGCGGACGTACCCGCAACTCCCTGCAGGACGATGATCTTGCCCTTCTCGCCGATCGCCGCGGCGAGCGCGTCTGCGGCCTGCTTGCCACCGGCGACGTTGTCGCTGGAGACGAGGGACGTGATGTCGGCGCCGTTGACGGCCCGGTCGACGCCGATGACGGGCAGGTTGTCGGACAGGGCAGGGGCGACGGCCGCGCCGGCGGCGTCGGAGTCGACGGCGTTGATGATGACGCCGGCCGCGCCGCCGGTGACGGCGTTGGCCACCTGGTCGGCCTGGGTGGCGGAGTCGTCCTGCGCGTCGACGACGTCGAGGGTCAGGCCGAGCTCGTCGGCCGCGTCCTGTGCGCCGTCCCGCACGTCGACGAAGAACGGGTTGCTGAGCGTGGACAGCGCGAGGGTGACCTGCTGCTGCCCGGACGCGGCGTTACCGCCGCGGTTGCACGCGGTCAGCGTCGTGGCGAGGGCAAGGCTCGTCACGACGGACGCGACGACCTTCGTGGTGGTCGAGAACTTCAACTTCGGCTCCTTCTTTCGGCGGCCCGTCCTTGGGCCGAGGGTGGTGCACAGTGGTGCGGGTGTTGCGGGTAAGGCAGGAGGGGTGGTGGGTCAGTGCCGCGTGTTCTTGCGGCGGAGCACGTCGATCCCGACCGCGACGGCTATGACGAGCCCGATGACCACCTGCTGCCAGAACGACGACACGTTCAGGAGGTTGAGGCCGTTGCGGATGACCGCGAGGACCAGGGCGCCGACGAGCGTGCCCGAGACCTTGCCGACACCGCCGGCCAGCGAGGCGCCGCCGATGACGACGGCCGCGATCGCGTCGAGCTCGTAGCCGGAGGCGGCCTGCGGCTGGGCGGAGTTGAGCCGGCCGGCGAGCAGCATGCCCGCGAGCGCGGCGTAGACGCCGGCCAGCGCGAAGACCGTCACGAGGACCTTGCGCACCCGGATGCCGGACAGCCGCGCGGCCTCCACGTTGCCGCCGACGGCGTACATCTCTCGTCCGACGACGGTCCGGTTGAGCACGAACGCCGCGATCACGCCCGTGACGACGAGCACGAGGATCGGGACCGGGACGCCGCCGACGCGCGAGCCGAGGAAGGACACCTCGGGGGACGTGGCGATGGGGCGCCCGTCGGACAGGACGAGGGTCAGGCCGCGGGCCACCGACAGCATCGCCAGGGTCGCGATGAACGAGGGGAGCCGGCCGAACGCCACACCGAGGCCGCTGACGGCGCCGGCGAGCGCGCCGGTCGCGAGGCCCGCGACGATCGACATCCACCCGGGCAGGCCGGCCGACGTGAAGATCCAGGCCGACGCCATCGCCGACAGCGCGGCCACCGAGCCGACGGACAGGTCGATCCCGCCGGCCACGATGACGAACGTCATGCCGAACGCCAGCACCGCGATGGTGGACGCCTGGATCCCGATGTTGACCAGGTTGGGTCCGGTCAGGAACGCGGGCGTCGCGATGTACAGGGCCAGGCACAGCACGAGGAGGCCGACCAGGGCCCCGTTGCCGGACAGGAGGGAGCCGAGGGCGGAGCGCAACGAGCGCTGCTTCGCCGGTGCGGCGGTCGTGGTGGTCATCGGTCCGTTCCTTCTGTGGTCGCTGCGTTCGGGTGGTCTTCGGCGTCGCGGTCGACGTCGCGCACGGCGAGGGCCATGACACGGTCCTGGGTGGCGTCCTCGCGGGAGAGCTCGCCCGCGAGGCGGCCGCCGCTCATCACGAGGACCCGGTCGCTCATCCCGAGCACCTCGGGCAGGTCGCTGGAGACCATCACGACGGTCCCGCCCGCTGCGGTGATGGCGTTCATGGCCTCGTAGATCTCGACCCGCGCGCCCACGTCGACGCCGCGCGTCGGCTCGTCGAGCAGCAGGACCTTGGACCCGGCGAGCGTCCAGCGGGCGAACACGGCCTTCTGCTGGTTGCCGCCGGACAGGTCGCGGACCGGCTGGTCGATACCGCTCATGCGGATGCGCAGCCGCTCGGCCATCTGGCGTGCCCGGTCCCGCTGACCGCGCCGGTCCGCCAGCCCGGCGCGGGCGGTGCTGCCGAGCGTGGCGTACCCGATGTTCTCGTCGACCGACGCGTCGAGCACGAGGCCCTGCGCCTTGCGGTCCTCCGGGACCAGGCCGATGCCGGCGGAGATCGCCGCCGGGATGCCGCGGCGCGGTACCGGCCTGCCCGCGACCCGCACCTCTCCGGAGTCATAGGGGTCCGCCCCGGCGATCGCGCGCAGCAGCTCCGTGCGCCCGGCGCCGACCAGGCCCGCGATCCCGACGACCTCGCCGGCCCGCGCCGTCAGGCTGATGTCGCGCAGCCGGTCGCCGCTGCTCAGGCGGTCGACCTCGAGCAGCACCTCGTCCGGTCCCTCGTGCTCCCGTCGCCGCGGGTAGTGGTCGGTGATGTCCCGGCCGACCATGAGGCGGACGAGCTCGTCCTCGTCCGTGGTCGCCGGCACCTCCGCGACCAGCGCGCCGTCGCGCAGCACGCTCACGGAGTCGCCGATCCGGCCGATCTCCTCGAGATGGTGGCTGATGAAGACCATGCCGACGCCGGCCACGCGCAGCTCCTCGACGACCCCGAAGAGCGCGTCGGTCTCGTCGCCGGTGAGCGCGGCCGTCGGCTCGTCGAGGATCAGGATGCGGGCCTTCGTGCTGAGGGCCTTGGCGATCTCGACGAGCTGCTGGCGTGCGATGCCGAGCTCGCCCACCGGCGTGTCGACATCGAGGTCGAGCCCGATGCGGGCGAGCGCGTCCCGCGCGGTGCGGCGCACCGCGCGGCGGTCGAGCAGGCCCGCCCGCGAGGGCATCCGGCCGAGCACGATGTTCTCCGCGACCGACATGGTCGGCACGAGGTTCAGCTCCTGATGGATCGTCGCTATCCCGAGCGACTCCGCCGTGCGTACGTCGGACAGCACGACCGGGCGGCCGTCCACGACGACACGACCGCCGTCGGGCTGGTAGATGCCCGCCATCATCTTGATGAGGGTCGACTTTCCGGCGCCGTTCTCCCCGAGGAGGACCTGGACGTGGCCGGGCCGGACGTGGACGGTGACGCCGTCGATCACGGTGACGGGACCGAACTTCTTCGTGACGTGCTCCAACGAGAGCACCGGATCCGCGGTCATCACTGCCTTCCTGCGGGGTGGGGGACATGGCCCGCTCCGGGAGCCGGCCCGGTGGACTCGCGCACGACCAACGACGACTCCAGGACGACCGACCGGGCCGGGCGGCCGTCCAGGACGTCGCGGATCAGATCGACCGCGAGGGCGCCCATGCGCGCCGGATCGTGCGCGACGACGGTGAGCTGCGGGCTGAACCAGCGGAACGCGGCGACGTCGTCGTACCCGACGACCGACAGGTCGCTGCCCACCCGGATGCCCCGTTCGCGCAGCACCTCCAGCACGCCGAACGTCATGAGCGAGTCCGCGGCGAGGACCGCCGTCGGCGGGTGGGGCAGGTCCAGGAGCTGGTTCGCGGCCTGGACACCGCTGGTCACCTGGAAGTCGCCCAGGTGCACCAGGTCGGGATCGTCGTCCAGGCCGTGCTCCGTGATCGCCTGCCGGAAGGCCTCCAGGCGCTCGCGGCCCGTCGACGTCTCCTGGGGCCCGGCGACGAGCCCGATGCGGTGGTGCCCGAGACCGGCCAGGTGAGCGACCGCGCCGGTGATGCCGGAGCGGTTGTCCGAGGTGACGCTCGGTACGTCGACCCCGTCGATCGTGCGGTCCACGAACACCACCGGCACCCCGAGCGTGAGGACCTCGCGCAGCGAACCGGCCCCGTCGCCCTGCGGGGCGACGATGATGCCTGCGACCCGCTGCGACAGGAGGAGGTCGAGGTACAGGTCCTGCTGCTCCGTGCTCTCGTTCGCGTTGCACAGGAGCGTCGCGATCCCGGACTCGAGCGCGTGCCGCTCGGCGTTGTGCGCGATGTCCGCGAAGAAGGGGTTGCGCACGTCCGACAGGAGCAGGCCGATCGTGTTGGTGTGGTTCTTGCGCAGCGAGCGCGCCTGCGCGTTGGGCCGGAAGCCGAGCCTGCGGGCCGCCTCGGTCACGCGGGTGCGCGACTCCTCGGACGTGGCCGGATGCCCCGACAGCACGCGCGACGCGGTCGCCGCCGACACACCTGCCTCGGCCGCCACGTCATGGATGGTCACCGCACGCATTCACAGCCTCCTTGCCGCACTCGTGGCCCGACGTCGCTTGTCGAGAGGGACGAGTTCATGGAACCGATTCCATGGAATCGGTTCCATGAAGGTACGAGCGGATCGGCCGGATGTCAATCGGGCGGTGCAGATGGGCCGGTCTGATGGCCCCAGGCTCCGGGCGACCATAACGCTCCGGACGACCATAACCCCGGGGGTTACGGCGGCCTGGAGCCTTTTGAACGCGAGCCAGTACCGGATGCCGACGTGTCCGAGCTATCGAGTGGAGGTCTTGGGGTCTGGGCTGCACCGAAGGCCGTTGGGGCATCCGACGTAAAGCCAGGTTGACGCGGGCGTCAGCGCAGGACGCTCATCAGATCGTTCGCCTCGATCCGCTCGGTGGGTGCGAAGTCGGCGCTCGCCAGGTACTCCAGCAGGCTGTGCCGGAGCTGGCGGGCGGCGGCCCGGTCGTCGGTGGGATCGAGGTTGAGCGAGCTCACCATCAGCTTGCCCGCCCCGAGGGTCGCCTCGAACAGCACGCCGAGCCGGCGCGCCTCGAACCACGTGTCGATCGGCTGCACGAGTGGTCGCAGCCGCTGCGGGAGCTGGTCGAGCAGCATCGCCTTGGCGCCGTGCAGCGGCTCCCACCACTGCCAGTCGGTGGTGCCCCCGGTGGGGAAGTGGCGGAACACCGGGTGCGTAGGGTCGTGCAGGACGCCGAGGGTGTGGGGCGCCTGACCCTCGGTCCACGCGGTGTTCCAGAAGGCCGGTGTGAAGCCCAGGGCGACGTCGTTCCCGATGCTCTCCGGCCCCAGCTCGAGCAGCACCGTGCCGCCGGCGCCCGCGCGCTCGACGGCCTCGCCGATCTCGGTGGTGACCAGCACGGCGTCGGGCGTCTCGTGCTCGGCGTCCGGGTACACCCACAGGTCCCAGTCGTTCTGGTAGGTGGTGCCGGCGGCGTCCGCCGCGGCGACGGGTGTGACGGAGACGACGAGCCGCACCTGCGCGGGCGCCGGGACGAGACCTGCCGGGACGAGCACCGGGCCGAACCGGGTGCCGTTGCCGATCGGGATGTGCGCACCCCGTGCGACGACGCCGCCGGCGAGCTCGGCACCATCGGCGTCCAGGAGGCGCCAGGTCACGTCGGCGTCGAACGGCGTCGGGCCGAAGTGCGCGACCTGCACGTCGAACTCGATCTCCTGGTCCGCGGTCCAGACCCGGCGCGGGAGCCGAGCCAGCGGAACGGTGGGCCCGCAGAAGCGCGCGAACTCCTCCGCTGTGCTGTAGCCCTTCGACTCCCAGAACGGGTTGAGGACGCCGACCAGCGCGGTGCCCTGCCCGGGGAAGTCGCTCAGGCCGAGCAGGTGGAAGCCGCCGAACCCCTCGGTGCGCAGCGCGGCCTCGATGTCCTCCTTGTAGCACAGGAGCTGGAGGCGGCCGGAGGCGTGGAGGAACGCCTCGGCCTGGTCGGCCAGGCCCGCCTCGCGCAGGAAGTCGGCGAAGATGCCGAAGTTCCGCGGCTCCATGAGCCCCGTGTACCTCGACGTCTCCGCGAAGTCGGGGTAGGCGCACCACTGGCCGATCTCGTGGCTGATGATCGGGCGGGGACGCGACACGACCCACTCGCGGTAGTCGGACTCCGTCTCCGGCGGGCGGCCGTTGAGCCGCGACTCCAGCCCCTCGCCCCACCGGTGCGCTCGCGGGTCCGGGATGTTGTCGAAGTCGTTCTCGGTGATGGCCGGCCAGCCGGCGCCGCTCGTGTACAGACGCCGGGGGTCGTACGTCCGCCAGGTGCTGACCCAGGAGGCGAGGAACTCGGCGTCCCGCCCGCCGGGCTCGTTGCCGTGCGCCATCATGACGAACGAGGGGTGGTTCCCGTAGGCGTCGAGGATGCGGCGGGTCTCCTCGTGCAGGAACGCGTCGACCGGGCGGCCCTCGCCGAGCGCTGCGCCCTGGTTGGCCCAGACCGGGCCCTCCACCTGGACGTAGAAGCCCGCCTCGTCGGCGGCGACGAACGCCGCCTCCGGCGGGCACCAGGAGTGGAACCGCAGCAGGTTCAGCCCGTGTGCCTGGCAGACGGCGATGACGCGGCGCCAGGAGCCGACGTCGGTGGGCGGGTAGCCCGTCAGCGGGAAGACGCAGCACTCGAGGGTGCCCCGGATGAAGGTGCGGCGGCCGTTGACCGTCACCTGGGTGCCCTCGACCCCGACCTCGCGCAGGCCGAAGACGGTGCGGGCGACGTCCCGGTGCTCGGTGCCGCCGACGTCGGTGACCAGCTCGACGGTCAGCTCGTACAGCGCCGGCTGGAACTCGTCCCAGGTCAGCGCGTCGTCGCCCAGGGGGAGCAGCACGTCGACGTGCGTGCCGCCCGCGGTGAGGCCGCGTTCGGCCAGGTCGCGGCTGTGCCCGGCCTCGAAGGTGGCACTCACCGGCCCTGCCTCGTGCTCGCCGGGGACGTTGAAGCGTCGTGCGGTGACGCGGACGCTGCCGGTGCCCGCGCCGCCGCTGCCCGCGGCGACGTCGACCTTGACCAGCGCGGACCGGGCCTCGACGTCGGGCACGACCCGCACCCGCCGGATGGTCACCTCCGGCTGCGCGGCGAGGGTGAGCGCGCCGACGATCCCGTTCCAGTTGCCCTGCGTGTGGTCGGAGATGCTGTGCGCGTTGGGTCCGACGTCGACCACGGTGCGGTTGTCCACGCGGACGGTGAGCAGGTGTCGGCCGGGGGAGAGGCGGCCGAGGTCGAACCGGTGGGCGGTCGTGAGGCTGCGCTCTGTGCCGACCCGCCGCTCGTCCACCCAGACCGTCGACTCCCAGTGGACCCGTTCCAGGGACAGCACGACGTCGCGTCCCGCCCAGTGCGCCGGGACCTCCACCTCGCGCTGGAACCAGGCGGCGCCGCGGAAGTAGACGCGCGGCTGGAGCCAGAACGGCACCGCGAAGTTGTCCGGTTCGCGGTACGGGGCGTACCGCTCCTCGGTGAAGTACGACCGGTCGACGATGCTGCCGGTCCACGGTGTGTCCAGGCCGACGGGGTCACCGAGCCCCTGGTGCTGGACCGAGCCGGGAAGGGCGACCGCGGGGGAGCCCTCGGGCAGTCCCGTGCGGAACCACTGCTCGAGCTCGCCGACGGCGTCCGGGTCCAGGGCACAGCGCCACTGCCCCGACAGGTCGAGGGCCGAGCGGGCCTCGGGAGCTGTCTTCGGGGCAGTGGCGTCCGGATCGGTGGCGTCCGGTTCGGGCATGGACTCGACGGTGAGCATGGCACGACCCTAGGTCGGCGCAGGCGGCCGCTGAAGGGACGATGCTCTGCACCTACCTGGACGATTCGCGGATTCGCTGCCGGCCAGCCGCCCGTCCCCTTCGAGGTCTAAGTTCCTCCGCTCTGAAACGCTTCAGAAGGGAGGAGCTTTGACCTCGAAGGGGGCTGGCTACCGGCGCCGGCCTCAGCCGCGGCGCCAGAGCTGCGCGTCGAGGCCGTTGCAGGTGTACAGCGACAGGCGCGCGCCGTTGGCGGTGTCCCACTGGTAGTTGTCGAGGCAGGTCCCGCTGGTCCGGTTGCGCAGGGAGAACCAGCCGTTGCCCCGGTCGACGATCGACCAGTCCTGGTTCGGGTTGCCGTTGCAGGTCCACAGGCCGACGTCGGCGTTGAGCGCCGTCGAACCGTTCAGGTTGTCCAGGCACTTGCCCGCGTGGAGGTTCTTGATGCGGTAGTAGCCGCCGGTGTAGCTGAGCTCCCACTTCTGCGCCGCGGCGGTGCTGCACGTGTAGAGCCTGACCAGGGCGCCGTCGGCGGTGTTCCACTCGTAGTCGTCGACGCACTTGTCGCTGTGCCGGCCGCGGATGCCCGGCTGGCCCGAGCCGGTCGCCTGGGGCTGGCCGAAGAACGGGTAGCCGTCCGCCGCCCAGTAGAGCTGCTGGACGCGGGTGTGCCGGTTGGGGTCGGTCAGGGCGTCCGGGTTCGGCGTCGCGTAGTCGCGGGCGTGGTAGACGAGGATGTCGGTCACGCCGTCCTCGGCGACCGTGAAGCTGCCGTGGCCGGGCCCGTGGACGCCGTTCGCCGTCTGGAAGACCGGCGTCGACCGCTTGGACCACGACGACGCGGACAGCAGGTTGGCCGACGCCGAGGCGGAGACCAGGCCGAGCTTGTACCGGGAGTCGGTGGCGGACGCCGAGTACGCGATGAAGACGCGGCCGTTCTTCACGATCGGCGACGGCCCCTCGACGACGCCGGCGACGCCCTCCATCTCCCACGAGTGGGTGGGCCGCGCGATCTCGACGGCGGAGGCGGTGTCGATCGTGGTCGGCGAGGTCATCCGCGCCAGGTACATGTGGCTGTTGTAGCTCGTGCTGGGGCTGTCCTGCGCCCAGGCGAAGTACCGGGTGCCGTTCAGGGTGAACGACGCCGGGTCGAGCTGGAACGAGTCCCAGCCGGTCGTCATGCGCTGCGGCGCGGACCACGTGCCGGTCGTCGGGTTCGCCGACGTGTTGCGGATCCAGTACAGGCGCTGCGCGAACCGCGACGAGTCGGGCGAGGCCGAGAAGTACATGTACCAGGCGCCGTCGACGTACTGGATGTCGGGCGCCCAGATCCAGCCGCTCAGGTTGCCGCTGGACGGCGCGGTGAAGGCGGTGACCGGTGCGGCCGAGCCGAGGCCCGCGAGGGTCTGCGACCGGCGCAGCTCGACGCGCTTGTAGTCCGGCACGGACGCGGTCATGTAGTAGTAGCCGTCGGTGTGCTTGTAGATCGCCGTGTCGGCGCGCTGCTGCACTATCGGGTTGGGCACGTCGATGAACTGGGCGGACGCCGGAGCGGCGGGCACGAGGACGAGCGCCATGAGGGCGGCGGTCCCGGCTGCGAGGGCCCGACGGCGCAGCCTGGCCAGCGGGAGAGCAAGGGGTGAAGGCACGGGATGACTCCTTTGTCATCGAGAGTGTGAGCGCTAACATCGCGCACTCTGCCCGAGCCGGACCGCCCGGTCAAGGCGCGGGCGATCGTCCGCGTCAGGCTGCTTCCGCATAAGCGGAAGAAATCGTCCGCTTATGCGGTAGGCTCGCCGCGTGCTCCTGGATCACCTGCAGGCAGGGCGTGGAGGTCAGCTCGTCCTGCGTCGGCGTGGCGCCGCGGAACGCGGGGGCGCCGCGCGCATGTGGTCGCGGACCCGGCCCAGCACGTCGCCCAGGGCCTCGACGTCCTTGCGCGCCAGGGGTTCGAACAACAGCTCGTCGAGGACGGCGATGTGGCCAGGGAAGACCTTCGTGAGGGTGTCCCTGCCCTGCTGGGTGATCGTCACCGTCGTGCTGCGCTCGTCGTCGGGCGACGGCGTGCGCGTGACCAGCCCGCGCTGCTCGAGCGTCTGGGCCTGGTACGTGAGGCCGCTGCGGCTGTAGACGACGCCGTCGGCCAGGTCGGTCATGCGGTGGCTGCCGTCGGGCGAGTCGCCCAGCCGCGCCAGGAGCTGGAACTGCACGTAGCTGAGGTCGCCGGCCTCCCGGAGCTGCTGCTCGACCGCATGTCGCAAGAGGCTGCTGACCTCGATGAGCGCGAAGTAGGTGCCTAGCTCGGTGGGGTCGAGGGTGCGAGCGGGATCAGTCATGCCCGCAGTCTACGTGTTGCTGCGAACTCAAAGTACTTGCTACGAACTTGAAGCAGTGCTACGGTCTCACCAGATGCTTCGAATCCGAAGCAACAACCGAGAGAAGGCCATCATGAAGGCAGTACGTTTCCACCAGACCGGTTCCCCCGAGGTCCTGCGCTACGAGGACACCGACCGGCCCGTAGCCGGTGCGGGCCAGGTGCTCGTCCGCGTGGCCGGCTCCGCGTTCAACCCGGCAGACAACGGCATCCGAGGCGGCCTCCTGCCGATCCCGGTGACGCTGCCGCACGTGCCCGGCTACGACGTCTCCGGCACCGTCGAGGCGATCGGCGACGGCGTGACCGGGTTCCAGGTCGGCGACGCGGTCGTCGGCTTCCTCCCGATGACCGAGGACGGCTCCGCGGCGGAGTACGTGGTCGCCCCCGCCGGCGTCCTCGTCAAGGCGCCGACCAGCATCGATCTCGCCGACGCGGCCGCGCTGCCGTCCGTCGCGCTGACCGCCTGGCAGGCGCTCTTCGACGAGGCCGGGCTCAAGGACGGCCAGCGGGCGCTGATCGTCGGTGCCGGGGGTGCGGTGGGCGGCTACGCGGTCCAGCTCGCCAAGCGGGCGGGCGCCCACGTCATCGCGACGGCCAGCCCGCGCAGCCACGACACCGTGGCGGCTTCCGGCGCCGACGAGGTCATCGACCACACGGCCGCCACCGTCCTCGACTCGGTGGCCGAGCCCGTCGACGTCCTGCTCAACCTGGCACCCATCAGCCCCGACGAGTTCACGGCTCTCGTCGCCCTCGTCCGTGACGGCGGCGTCGTGGCCTCGACGACCGCGTGGATGCCAACGCCCGGCGACGACGAGCGCGGGGTGCGGGCCGCCGGGATCTTCGTCCGCGCGGACGTGGACGAGCTGGCCCAGCTCGTCGCCCTGGTCGACAGCGGCGAGCTCACCGTCGACGTCGCCCGGCGCGTCCCGCTGAGCGACCTGCCCGCCGTCCACGCGCAGGCAGCCGCCGGCGAGCTGCGCGGCAAGGTCGTCGCCGTGCCTGACGCCCGCTGACCCGTCTCCGCACTCCCAGCAGAAACCTTCGGAAGAAAGAAGCAACGACATGTCGTTCGGACTCGATCCTGAGGTCGCCGCGGCGCTCGCCCCGATGGGCGAGGCCATGGCGGCTGCCACACCACCCGCGGTCGGCGACGTCGCCGGACGTCGCGCGCTGTGGGAACCCATCCTCGCCGCCGCGAGCGCGGCGCTGCCGATCCCGGCCGACGTCACGACCAGGGACGTCGAGATACCGACGGACGACGGCGCGACGATCACGGCACGCTGGTACGTGAAGGACGGCGCACCGGCGGGGCCGGCGGCGCTGTTCTTCCACGGCGGCGGCTACATCTTCGGCCACATCGACCAGTTCGACGGGCCCGTGTCCCGGTACGCGTCGGCGAGCGGCGTGTCGATGCTGTCGGTCGAGTACCGCCGTGCCCCGGAGCACCCGCACCCGACGCCTCTCGAGGACGCGTACGCCGCGCTGCGCTGGCTGCACGACCACAGCGCGGAGCTCGGCGTCGACCCCGAGCGGATCGGCGTGATGGGCGACAGCGCGGGCGGTGGCATGGCGGCGGCGCTGACGATCCTCACACGTGAGCGGGGCGGTCCGAGGATCGCGCGCCAGATCCTCCTCATGCCCATGCTCGACGATCGCACCGCCACGCCCGACCCCCTGATCGAGCCGTTCCTGATCTGGTCCTACGACGACAGCCGCACGGCTTGGCCGGCGCTGCTCGGCGAGGCCGCCGGGGGAGACCAGGTGCCCGCCACCGCGGCCCCCGCTCGCCTGGCGGACGCCGCAGGTCTGCCGCCCGCGTACATCGAGGTCGGACAGCTCGACGTGTTCCGCGACGAGGACACCGCCTACGCCACGAAGCTGAGCCGCGCGGGCGTCGAGGTGGAGTTCCACCTGCATCCGGGAGTCCCGCACGAGTTCGACTCCATCGCTCCCCACTCGGACGTGGCACGCCGTGCCGTCGCCGACCGCGTCCGAGCGCTGAGCTCGCTCTGAGCCGTCCGGATCAGGGGGCGATGCCGCGCAGGAACACCGACCTCTGCTCCGCGGCGGCCGTCTCCCAGTCCGGGACGTTCGACATCGGCTGAGCGAGCATCGCGCCGAACCGGACGACGGTCCCGGCGTTCACGTCCCGGCGAACGGTGCCGTCGCTGTGGCCCCGTTCGATGATGGCGCTCATGGTCTTCTTCATTCGTCCGCGGAGCTCGGCGGACTCGGTTCCCTCGGTCATGGGTGCGCCGTGGAGGGGGAGCACGAGCTCGTCCCGATGGACGAACGACTGGCGCAGGTACCGGCCGATCGCGTCGTGACCGGTCTCGCCGGAGGCCAGGGCATCCTCCGCTTCCGCGAGGATCAGCCGGTAGGCGCGCACCGCCATGGCCTCGAGAAGGGCTTCGCGGTTGGGGTAGCGGCGGTAGAGGGTGCCGACCCCGACACCTGCGTCGGCGGCGATCTGCGCGAGGGGGACGAACTTGCCTTCGGCGAGCCCGGCTCGTAGCGCGGCAGCCATGATGCGCTCGGCGTTCTCCGCCGCATCCCTTCTCAGCTTCTTGGGTGGTTCGAGTGACATCGTCATCACAGGATACGTAGGGAGACCCGGACGCGGGGGTCCCAGCGGCACGGACTATCATGCGCGTGACGCCCGCCGGCCTGTCACCGTGCGCCGCGTCCTGGTCAGCCCACGCTGTCCAGCTCACTCCGCGAGAACGAGAGCCTTGGTTCACAACGTCATCCCGGGCCGCACCGCCAGGGCCCGCGTGCCGGCTGCCGCAGGCACCGCCGCGACCGTCGCCGAGCGCCCGCTCGTGCCGCTCTGGGTGGCGCTCGCCCTCGCGCTCGCCGGCGGGTTCGCGCTCGATGCCGCCTTCCCGTCGCTCGGGTGGTGGCCGCTCGCGTTCGTGGCCGTGCCGCTCGCCCTGGTCTCCCTCGTCGGGCGGAGCCTGGCGGGCAGCGTGCTCGTCGGGGCGGCGTTCGGCGCCGCGTTCTACTTCCCGCACGTGTCGTGGGCCTCGCAGTTCCTCGGCGACGACCCGCTCGGCTGGGTGCCGTGGGTGGCCCTCGCCACGTTCGAGACGCTCCTCCTCGCGGTCTTCTCGCCGCTGGTCACGCTTGCCTACCGGTGGCTGCCACGCTGGCGCGACACCGCTGCCGTGCGTCTCGTGGTGCTCCCGGTGCTCGTCGCCGGCGCGTGGACGGCGCGCGAGCTCGTGCTGGGCTCCTGGCCGTACGGCGGGTTCCCGTGGGGGCGGCTCGGCATGAGCCAGTCGGAGAGCCCGATCGCCCCCGTCGCGTCCTGGCTGGGCGTGACCGGGCTCGGGTTCCTCATGGTCGTCCTGTGCGCCGGAGCGGTCGAGGCGGTCCGGTGGGCGGTCCGGGTCCGGCGGGAACGCGCAGGGCACGACGGCACCGCGGTCGAGGCCACCCGGTGGTGGGGCGCCCTGCCCGTCGGCCTGCTCGCCGTCGTCATGATCGTGGTTCCCCAGTTCCCCACCTCCGACGCCGGGACGCTCCGGGTCGGCGCCGTCCAGGGCAACGGGCCTGCCGCCTACGCGGACCGGCGCGAGCCGCTGGAGGTGCTGCGCTCACAGCTCGACGCCTCGGCGCCGCTGGAGCGCGAGCGGGTGGACGTGGTGGTGTGGCCGGAGGGCGGCGTCGACAGCGATCCGGCGTCGAACACCGCCACCGCCCAGACGCTCTCCGCGGCGGCCGCCGCCTACGGTGCGCCGCTGGTCCTGAACGCGGCGTCCGAGGTCGGGGACCTGGTCTACAACACCTCGTTCCTCTGGACGGCGGACGGCCCGGCGGCGACACATGCGAAGCGGCACCCGGTGCCGTTCGGCGAGTACATCCCGGACCGGTGGCTGTACAGCGCGATAGTCCCCGACCTCGTCGGTCTCATCTCGCGCGGGTACACGCCCGGCGACGACTCACCCGTCTTCGACCTCGGGCGTGTGCAGGCGGGCCTGGCGATCTGCTTCGACGTCGCCTTCGACGACGTCATCCGCGAGGGCGTGCACGACGGCGCCCAGGTGTTCATGTTCCAGACCAACAACGCGGACTTCCGCGGCACGGACGAGAACCTGCAGCAGCGCGAGATCGCCCGCATGCGCGCGATCGAGACCGGCCGCAGCGTCGTCAACCTCTCCACCACCGGGACCAGCCAGGTGTTCGCCCCGGACGGGACCCTGCTCCGGACGCTGCCCTTCGACGAGGCGGGCGTCCTGGTCACCGACGTCGAGCTGCGCGAAGGCCGCACCGCGGGGGTCGCGCTCGGCCCGTGGGTCCAGGGGCTGCTGTGGTGGGGAACGCTCCTGGGCCTCGCCGTCCTGGGGGTCGCGGCCCGCCGGCGGGTGACCGGCTGACCGCCTGAGCGGTC